>NZ_JBHZGV010000019.1:0-86603 GCF_043359985.1 Comamonas trifloxystrobinivorans | reverse complement strand
ACGTGATTTCTTCATGGTAGAGATTCTCCTGTGAGAGTCTCTACTTCTCAGCGCGCTGGAATTGCGGGGGGATTACCATTCCACGCCCCATCTATGATGGCTCGAGCAGTGGCCAGAAGACCAAGCGCGACGCCACTGTTACCTACAGCACGTCGCCTTGCAGCATCGGTTGGAAAATAACTACGCCAGGCGGAGGTACGAAAAAAGAGACGATTTACAAGAAGATCGTCGAAAAAGACGTGATGACGCAAGCGCAGAAAATCGCGGATTTCAATTCGTGGCAAAAGCGCACCACTACAGTGATGCGTCACACAGGCAAGAGCAGTAATTGGTCCTTCCCCAAAAGCAAGCGCCAGTACTGGTACTCGCAAGGTATAAGCTCGGTGAAGAAGTACAGCTACCAGCAACAGATTCTGTACAAGTACATCAACAAAAAGCAGTACCAGTACAAGCTCACAACGACCTGGAGCACGGCAACCCAGACGCCATACAGCAAATCGGTGGCACAGAAGGTTGAAGAGAGAAAGTATCTCTACTGGTACAGAAACCCGGCTTTTGAGTACGATCAACCGACGACCGACCCGGCCGTATGTCGCCCATATGGTTGTGTGAAGGACGCTCGAAGCTATGAATGGAAGGTGGTGCAAAGCTGCACGCCAGGCGAGGACAGCGAAGGCTTTAAGATTGAATGCCAGAGCAACGAAGTAGGGGTCTCCTGGGCAGCCTATTGCCCAGCGAGAAATGGGCAATTTGTGGCAGGCATTGGCACTGTTAAGTGCGAGGGCAGCAACGTGTCAGCCTATTCGGGCCCCGTTGAGGCTTGTAACACTATCTACCCAACGCTGAAGGACCAGATTCTGGCTGCTGGTGGAGATCCGGCCAACCTCGTGGTGAGCAATTGCGTGCCTAACACAGTCACCAAGTACGTCACGAGCGAGCAGTGTGAGGCTTCCAAAAACGTGGCCCCTGTATTCCCCGACTACAAGACCACAACCTGCCAACAAACAACGCCTTCCAACGTTATTGACAACAGCTGTCCGGTTGGATCGCCAGTGGTGAGCGGTAACGCTGACCTGTACCGCTACACCCATTGCACGAAGGAAGATGGTGCCAAATGGGTCGCAGAGTGCTCGCCTGCTACCCTGCCGGTCACTGAAGGTAATGAAATGGAGCGTACCTGTGTGGATCGTGGGGCTCCCAAGTTGACGGAAACCGTCGCCCCAGGCGCTTGCCGCGCCGGAATCAATGGCAACTACTTTGTGGAGTGTTCGTCGCCCCCCGACTCCAATTGGAGTGGCCCGGTACAGCAAGGCTCAAGCAATTGCCAGACCAGCACGGATGGCGGTAAAACCTGTGCTCGCCAGAACGGTGGCTGGGTGCCTGCGGAAATCTGTTCCGAGGAGTTACCGTCTGCAGACAACGGTTGGATTGGGGTGGAGTGCGCCAATGCCAGCGGAGGGACTGCTTCATGTCAGCCGGCGCCAGGGACTGAGGGTCTGACACCGCCTTCCAGTGGCCCCGTGGCTCCAGGCACTTGCTTCGACCAAGTGGCGGCGCCTGAAAACGGCTGTATCTACCACTCTTGCACAACCAATTACACAGGCCCGAACAAAGTACCGAGCTGCGTGAACGCAGATCCTACAGCACCAAACTGGCAGAAAGTCAGCTGTGTGTACGAGCCTCAGCGGAATGTGCCAGTGCAGAACTGCAGCGTGACCGGTGCTACCAACTGCCGCGACCATATCGTCCATAAAGACATGTCTTATGGCACCTGTGCCAATGCGTTGAACACTGTGCTGGGCGGTTCAAATCCGGTGGAGCAAAACAACTGGACCACGAGCAGCTGCGACAAGGTGGATGTCAGCACCGATGGTGGCCTGACCTATATGCGGAGTGCAGAAGAATTTGCGGCTTGCCAGTCGAGCACCAACTCTGACGGCGTTAAGACCAGCTGTGTTGAAGAGTCTGTCACTGTCAATGTGGCGGAAGGTGAGCTGTGCGTACCAGGTTACGACGCCACCACACACAAGGTGACCGATTGCAGTGGCGTTGGTCAAGGGACATCGACAGTTGTACCGACCAAGCCTGCCAATTGCCCTGCGGCAACCTGTGAGGAAGTCAAAGGCAACAAAAAGGTCTTCATTGGCAGCTACTCCTCTTACAAGATTAACTTGGTGGGTACTGCAGAAACAGGTGTTCCACAGTTGATCAATCCGCCTGGTATTGTGAACTTCAGTGGAGATCTGGAGTCGCCTGCCATTTGCTATTCGCCTGACGACCTGAGCGCTGGCGCAACGTTGCCGCAACCTGCAGAGGGGCGCCCGCAGCCGGGTACCGTTGCTTGGTCTGCGCTGCCAGCGGAGTTCCAAGCCTGCAGCAAGTTGCCTTGCGAGCAGTCGGTAGTGAACAGTGTATCCGGAGGCAGCACTAACTCGCTGGCCGACGTGGCGCAGTATTACTATGCAACCGACTTGCGTCCTGGCGATGCCAACAGCTCGCCCAGAGGCTGGGACAATCTGGTTCGTCCAGCAGGCTCCGGCCCTGAAGATGACAAGGCGACTTGGCAGCATATGGCCACCTACGTGATCGGCATGGGTGTGTCCGGAACATTGAAGTTCGACCAGGACTACAAAAATGGCGCGGGTGACTTTGCAGCTTTGCGTACGGGTGCCAAGACCTGGCCGATCTGGCCGGTGAACGGAACCACCAACTTCGAACAACCGCAGTCGATTGATGACTTCTGGCACACCGCAGTCAACGGCCGTGGCCGCTATTTCAGTGCCAATGATCCCAAGGCCATTGAAATCGGTTTGGGTGAGGTGTTCTCGGACATCCGTGCCGCCGTGGGTTCGGGGGCTGGTGTGGCAGTGTCGTCAGCAGTCGTTGAGGCGGGCAATAACTTTGCCTACGGTGCGCAATACCGTAGCGGCCGCTGGTCGGGTGATGTGCTGGCCTACACCATTGATACCGCCAATGGTGCGCGTACGCAGATTGAAAACTGGTCTGCCAAGGATAGGCTGAGTCTGCGCAAAGATGGTGCGGATGAGCGCAAGATCTACTACAAGCCAGCCGACGCCACCACCTTGGTCGATTTCAAATTTGGCAGTCTGAGCTCTGGCTTGCAGACCTTCTTCACGGGGACTGCTGCCGAGAGTCGCTTGTCGCAGTACGGCCAGATGACCACGGCCCAGAAGGATGTTGCCTTGGGTGCCAACCTGGTTAGCTTCTTGCGTGGCGATACCACCAAGGAAGGCTATGTAAAGAGCAACCTCAACAAGCTCTACCGTACGCGTGACGGCGTGCTGGGCGACATCATCGGTTCGCAGCCGGTGTTTGTTGGCAAGCCACAGCGCAGGTACAAGAGTGAGACCTACACCGATTACCGGTTGGCTCAGCAGAACCGCAGGCCTATGGTTTATGTGGGCGGTAACGACGGCATGCTGCATGCTTTCCATGCAGAAACCGACTGGTCCAAGAAAGAGATGATTGGTAACAAGGAGGTTCTCACCGCAGCACGCGAAGCCTGGGCTTTTGTGCCAAAGGCGGCGATGGCAGAGATGCCGCGCCTGGCCAGTGTCGAGTACGAAAGCAACCACCGCTACTTTGTTGATGGGACACCCGTGGTGGCCGATGTTGAGATTGGTGGTGCCTGGAAGACGATCTTGGTAGGCGGCTTCAACAAGGGTGGCAAGGGCTATTACGCGCTTGATATTACCGATCCGCTGGCTCCTAAGGGGCTATGGGAAACGTATGACAACAGTGCACTTGCAAGCATGGGTCAGAGCTTCGGCAAGCCACTGGTAACCAAGCTGCCCAATGGCACGTGGGTGGTGATGGTGACCTCGGGATACAACAACGCCGATGGCAGGGGGTATGTCTATGTGCTGAATGCCGCCACCGGGCAGTCGGTGCACACGATAGTCAACCCTACGGGCTCGGGCATGAAGGAGTTGAACAACTTCGTCAAAGACCCGGTGGGAGACAACACCACGAAGCTGTTTTATGGCGGAGATATTGAAGGCAATATCTGGCGTTATGAGTGGAATGGAAGCAGCTACACAACCACTAAAGTAGTGCAACTGACGGATGCAAGCGGTACCCCACAACCTATTACCACCCGCTTGGAGCTGGTACAGGGCAACGGCTCGCAAGGGCTGCCACGCATTCTGGTGGCAACCGGCAAGCTGATGGGGGTGGCCGATTTGACAAGCACGGCTCAGCAATCCATTTATGGCATTGACGATGTTTATGCCTCTAATGGCTCAGGCTCGGGCATCACCAGTGGCGTTTCGATGCGTACCAGCATGCTTAAAAAGTCGGAGCTGACAAATGTCACGGGAGCGAATGGCAAGTTGACCCGTGAACTGGCTTGCAGCGCATCGACTTCTGCGGCCGACTGCAAGGACGGATCCAAGGGCTGGTACATCGACCTGCCGGATACCGGTGAGCGTGTCAACGTGGATCTGCGTTTGGCCGGTAGCACTTTGGTCGTGTCCAGCAATGTGCCATCCAATGAGCCCTGTGTTGCGGGTGGCAAGGGCTGGGTCAATTACCTGAACTATGAAACCGGCTTGGCGGTTAATGGCAATGAGGATGGCAAGGGGCCCGCAGGTGAGCCGGTAGATGGCGGCCTGATTGCGGGCAACGACTTGAGTGCGAACAAAGATAACGATGTGACCAGTCACGTGTCGCCCAGCCAGTTCCCCGAAAAGCCGATTGACCTGAAGATCCCGGTGGCCACGCCCAAGCCGCTGGGCAAGCGCATCAGCTGGCGTGAGCTGGTGAAGTAAGCGCCGCTGGTCCTGGTCCAGTTACCAGGTACCAAGCCCAAAGCACAAGGCCTCCCAATCGGGAGGCCTTGTTTTTGCGAGGTGCGAAAGCGAATGGGCGGAAGTGTCAGCGTTGCCCGCGTGAGCCCCCAGGCTGAACGGCGGTGCACCAACCGGCACAGCCGCTACCAGCCACTCACAGCTGCGTAGGCTGCTCCTGCGACCAGTGGCGCAGGGCTTCGTGGGTGAGCAGCAGCACCTGGTCGTCGCCGGCGCTGGTGGACATCCAGAACACGGGCAGGCCGGGGAAGGCAGCTTCGAAGTAGTCGCGTTCGTTGCCGATCTCGAGTACCAGCACGCCGTCTTCGGTCAGGCGCTGTGGCAGCTCGAACACCAGCTTGCGGATAAAGTCCATGCCGTCGTTGCCGCCGGCCAGGGCCAGCTCGGGTTCGGCGCGGTATTCCAGTGGCAGCGTAGCCATGCTGGCAGCGTTGACGTAGGGCGGGTTGCACAGAATCAGATCCCAAGGCCCGCGCGCATTGGCCATGCCGTTGGATTGCACCAGGGTGATGCGCTCTTGCAGGCCATGTTGGTCGACATTGATGCGGGCCACGGCCAGCGCGTCGGGCGACAGATCGGCGCCGGTCACCGCCACATCGGGGTAGGCCATGGCGGCCAGGCAGGCGAGGCTGCCGTTGCCGGTGCACAGATCCAGCACGCGCTCGGTCTTGGCCGAGAGCCAATCGTCAATGCTGCCGTCGGCCAGCAGTTCGGCGATCAGGCTGCGCGGCACGATGGAGCGCTCGTCGATGTAAAACGGCACGCCTTGCAGCCAGGCTTGTTGGGTGAGGTAAGCGGCGGGCTTGCGCGTGCTGATGCGCTTTTCTACCAAGGTGTTGACTTTGGCTTCGTCAGCAGCGCTGACGGGCTGGTTGCCCAGCGCGTCTTGGCCTTCGGTGCTGCTGTTGCTATCTACCGGCAAGCCCAAGGCCCACAGCACAAGCCAAGCGGCTTCGTCCTGCGCATTGGTGGTGCCGTGGCCAAAATGCACGCCTGCAGCAGTGAGCGCGGCGGCGCTGGTGTCGATCAGGGTGCGGATGGTGGTCATGGCAAAGAGCAGGGCAGATAAAACAAGCGGTGGATTGTAAAAGCGCGGGCGGGGCGATCAGCTCTGGCGCGCCAGATTCTCCATGATGCGGCGGTAGATGTTTTTCAGCGGCTCGATGTCGGCCAGGGCCACATGCTCATCGATTTTATGGATGGAGGCATTGGGTGGGCCGATCTCGATGATTTCGGGGCAGATTTCGGCGATGAAGCGGCCATCGCTGGTACCGCCGCTGGTGGACAGTTCGGTCTCCAGGCCCACTTCGTCGCGTACGGCTTGTTGTACGGCCGAGACCAGGGGGCCGGGCGTGGTGAGGAAGGGCTTGCCGCCCAGCGTCCACTTCAGATCGTATTCGAGCGCGTGGCGCTCCAGCGTGGACTTGACGCGCGCCTTCAGGCTTTCGGCCGTGGATTCGGTGCTGAAGCGGAAGTTGAAATCCACCACCATCTGGCCAGGGATGACATTGCCGGCACCCGTGCCAGCGTGGATGTTGCTCATCTGGAAGCTAGTGGGTGGGAAGAATTCGTTGCCTTCGTCCCAGACGGTTTTGGCCAGCTCGTCGAGCGCGGCCAAGGCCTGGTGGATCGGGTTACGCGCCAGTTGCGGGTAGGCGATATGGCCTTGTACGCCATGCACGGTGAGCTTGCCGGTGAGGCTGCCGCGGCGGCCGTTCTTGATCATGTCGCCGAGCTTGCTGACGGCGGTGGGCTCGCCCACCACGCAGTAATCGAGCACCTGGCCGCGCTTTTTCAGGGCTTCCACGACGATGGCGGTGCCATCAACGCTGGGGCCTTCTTCGTCGCTGGTTAGCAAAATGGCAATGTTGAGCGGCGCCGTGGCGTGCTGGGCCACAAACTCTTCAGCGGCCACCACAAAGGCGGCGACCGAGGTTTTCATGTCGCTGGCACCGCGGCCGTAGAGCTTGCCGTCGCGGTGCGAAGGGGTGAAGGGGTGCGAGTTCCATTGCTCGATCGGGCCGGTGGGCACCACGTCGGTATGGCCAACAAACACCACCGTTTTGGCCTGCGCTGCGCTGCTTTTTCGCAGTGCCCAGAGGTTGCTCACGCGGAAGTCTGCCGGGCCGCTGTCCAGGCGCTCGCAGTCAAAGCCCAGCGGCGTCAGCAGCTCGGCAATCATCTCCAGGCAGCCCTCGTCGTTGGGCGTGATGGAGGGGCGGGCGATCAGTTGCTCGGTCAGTTGCAGGGTGCGGGACATATCGAGAAGGGGCAAGGAATAAACAACAATGCGGCCGGGCGGCCGCATGGGGAAAGCTGGGGCGCGGTGCTGGCAGGCCACAGGCGCGCCAGCGCTCGCTATCTTACTCTTTTACTCCTGGTTCACATCGAGCACGATTTCGGTGAACGAGGCGCCTTCTTCCAGCTGTGCTTTGGCGACGATTTGGGCCTTGGCGGCATTGGCGGCCATTTGGAAATCGTTTTGCAGGCGCCACATCAGGTTGGTGGGCGAGTCGGCGTTGGCCAGGCCTTCGTCGCGCGTGATCTTGCCGTCGTGGATGAGCTGGGCCAGCGCGCCTTCAAAGGTGACCGAGCCTTCGGCCATGGATTTTTCCATGGCTTCGCGCACGCCGGAGAAGTCGCCGTGCTGGATCATTTCGCTGGCCAACTGGGTGTTGAGCAGTACCTCGACCGCAGCGGTGCGTTTGCCCGAGACGGTTTTGACCAAGCGCTGCGAGATGACTGCGCGCAGTGCAGATGCCAAGTCGCCGAGCATGGTGGGGCGCACTTCGACCGGGTAGAAGCTCAGGATCCGGTTGAGCGCGTGGTAGCTGTTGTTACCGTGCAAGGTGGCCAGGCACAGGTGGCCCGATTGCGCGTAGGCAATGGCGGCCGACATGGTTTCACGGTCGCGGATTTCGCCGATCATGATCACGTCGGGCGCCTGGCGCAGCGCGTTTTTCAGCGCGGTTTGCAGCGAGTTGGTGTCGCTGCCGACTTCGCGCTGGTTGACGATGGAGCGGCGGTTGGGAAACTGGAACTCGATCGGGTCTTCCACCGTCAGGATGTGGCCGGTCTGGCGCGTGTTGCGGTGGTCGATCATCGCGGCCAGCGAGGTGCTTTTGCCCGAGCCGGTAGCGCCCACAAACAGGATCAGGCCGCGCTTGGCCATGATCAGGCTTTCGAAGATTTCAGGCAGGTCCAGCTCTTGGAGCGTAGGAATATCGTGCGGCACATAGCGCACCACCACGGCGCAGCTGCCGCGCTGGTGCATGGCGCTGACACGGAAGCGCCCCACGCCGGCCAGCGGCACGCCTACGTTGAGCTCGCCGGTTTCGTCGAGCTCCTCGATCTGCTGGGGCGAGACTATTTCGGCCAGCAGGGTGCGCGGGGCTTCTGGCGTCAGGGTCTGGTTGTTCAGCGGGATGCAGTCGCCCTGGATCTTGATCAGGGCCGGTGCGTTGGCCGACAGGTAGAGGTCCGAGGCCTTGTTTTCGGCCATCAGGCGCAAGATGCGCTCCATCGTTCCCATGCGGATTCCTCCAGTCTCTATGTTTGGCGTGATTTGTAATCAGCTGTATTGTGGCAGGTGTTGGCGCGGGCAGTGGCAGTTTTGTAGCAATCAGGCTGCAAGCCCCCTTGTGCAGGCGCAAAAAAAGCCCTGCGTGGCAGGGCTTGGCGGGTTGGTCGAGGCGACGCTGGCGCTGAATGTGGCCAGCGTTGCCTGCCGTTTATCAATCGCGCAGCAGATCGTTGATGCTGGTCTTGGCGCGGGTTTCGGCTGTCACTTGCTTGACGATCACGGCGCAGTACAGGCTGTGGCTGCCGTCCTTCGAAGGCAGCGAGCCGCTCACCACCACCGAGCCCGAAGGGATGCGGCCGTAGCTGATCTCGCCCGTCATGCGGTTGTAGATCTTGGTCGACTGGCTGATGTACACGCCCATCGAGACCACCGAGTTTTCTTCGACGATGACGCCTTCGACGATTTCCGAGCGTGCGCCGATGAAGCAGTTGTCTTCAATGATGGTGGGGTTGGCTTGCAGGGGTTCCAGCACGCCGCCCAGGCCCACGCCACCGGAGAGGTGCACGTTCTTGCCCACTTGGGCGCAGGATCCGACGGTGGCCCAGGTGTCGACCATGGTGCCTTCGCCCACGTAAGCGCCGATGTTCACGTACGAAGGCATCAGGATCGCGCCCTTGGCCACATAGCTGCCACGGCGGGCCACGGCGGGCGGCACCACGCGCACGCCGGTGGCGGCGATGTCGGCTTCGCTCATGCCGGCGTACTTGGTGGGCACCTTGTCGTAGAAGTTCAGATCACCGGCTTGCACCAGGCCGTTGTCCTTGAGGCGGAACGACAGCAGCACGGCCTTCTTGATCCACTGGTGCACGGTCCACTGGCCCACGGCTTCGCGCGTGGCCACGCGCAGCTCGCCCTTGTCCAGGGCATTGATCACGTGGTCGACCGCATCGACGATCTCCTTGGGGGCCGTGGCAGGCGACAGCGTGGTACGGGCTTCCCAGGCGGATTCGATGATGGTTTGCAGTTGTTGCGTCATGGTTTAACGTTGTTTCCAGGATTGAATGAATTGCACGATGCGCTGTGCCGCTTGCAGGCACTCGGCGGTTTCTGCCACCAAGGCCATGCGCACGCGGCCTGCGCCGGGATTGGTGCCGTTGAAGTCGCGGGCCAGATAGCTGCCCGGCAGGACCGTCACATTGTATTGGGCATAGAGCTCGCGGGCGAACTCGGTGTCCGACAGGCCCATCTGCGCGGGCACGCCGGCCCACAGGTAGAAGCTGGCGTCGGGCAGTTGCACGTCCATCACGCTGGCCAGCAGCGGGGTGACTTCGGCGAACTTTTTGCGGTATTGCTCGCGGTTGTCCTCGACGTGTTTCTCATCGCCCCAGGCCGCAATGCTGGCGGCTTGGACCGACGGGCACATGGCGCCGCCCTGGTAGGTGCGGTACAGCGCAAAAGCCTTGATCAGCTCGGCATCGCCGGCCACAAAGCCGCTGCGCAGGCCGGGCACATTGCTGCGCTTGGACAGGCTGGTGAAGGAGATCAGGCGTTTGAAATCGCTGCGGCCGAGCTTGGCGGCGGCTTCCAGGCCGCCCAACGGTGGCTCTTCGCGGAAGTAGATTTCGCTGTAGCACTCGTCTGAGGCGATCACAAAGCCGTAGCGGTCGGACAGCTCGAACAGTTTCTTCCATTCGTCCAGCGGCATTACCGCGCCGGTGGGGTTGCCGGGCGAGCAGACAAAGATCAGCTGCGTGCGCTGCCAGATGGCTTCGGGCACGCTGTCCCAATCGACCGCAAAGTTCTTGGCGGCGATGCTGGGCACGTAGTAAGGCGTGGCCCCGGCCAGCAGCGCTGCGCCTTCGTAGATTTGGTAGAAGGGGTTGGGGCAGAGCACCACCGGGTCGGGCTTGCTGGCTTCGACCACGGTTTGCGTGAAAGCAAACAGCGCCTCGCGGCTGCCGTTCACGGGCAGCGTGTGCTTTTGGCCGTCGATCTGCAGGCCGTAGCGTGTGCCCAGCCAGGCGCCAAAGGCATCGCGCAATGCCGGGGTGCCGGCAGTGGCGGGGTAGCTGGCCAGGCCGGCCAGGTTGTCGGCCAGCGCCTGCTTGATGAAAGCGGGCGTGGGGTGGCGGGGCTCGCCAATACCCAGGCTGATGGGCGCAAGCTCGGCTGGCGGCGTAACACCGGCAAACAGCTGACGCAGGCGCTCAAACGGGTAGGGCTGCAGTTTCTGGAGCAAGGGGTTCATAAGCGAACCATTATCGTCCAGCCGCAGCGGCTTTTGTGCGCCCGGCTGTCGTTGCTGCAGCGGCTTGTGGCGCCGCCGATCAGGGCATGCCAGTATGGCTAGCGACCGCCTGCGCGTTGTTGTCTGGCCTTGGCCAAAATGGCGGCAATCGTCGCCTTTTTGTCGTCGTCAGCGGCGGGCGCCGGGCTGGCGGTAACCTTGCTCGGCATAGGGCTTGCTGCGCTGGCTGGGGCGGCGGCTGGGCTTGGTGGCTTTTTCGCCAGCAAGCGATGGCCGGTAGCCAGGCGCAAGCTGCGTTTTTGGTAGCGATTGCGGGCTTGCTCGGCCTGTGCCGTACTCCAGGCGGCCCAGCCGGTGGCCGTGCCGCTGGCGTTGTCCAACTCAATGCAATCGACCGGGCAGACGGGCAGACACAGCTCGCAGCCGGTGCAGGCCTCGGTGATGATGGTGTGCATGCGCTTGTTGGCGCCCAGGATCGCGTCGGTCGGGCAGGCCTTGATGCACAGCGTGCAGCCTATGCACCAGTGCTCGTCAATGCGGGCGAGCAGGCGCGGTGCTTCTTCGCCGTTTTCCGGGTTCAGGGGCAGTGCTGGCCGGCCGGTGATGGCTGCGAGCCGCTGCACGCCTTCCTGCCCGCCGGGTGGGCATTGGTTGATGGCGGCTTCGCCTTGGGCGATAGCCTCGGCATAGTGGCGGCAATCGGGGTAGCCGCAGCGTGTGCACTGGGTCTGTGGCAGTGCATCATCGATGGCTGCAATAAAAACAGCCAGCGCAGAGGCTGGCTGTGCATGGGGGCTGTTTTTGGGAATCACACCGTGCGCATGGGAATGTCTACTCAAGCGGCGGATTTTACTTTGGCAGGCTTGCCCTCGGCTTTGGCTGCCTGGTTGTTGGCCAGAATGAATTCCTTGAGCGCCGGGTAGACCACGTTGCGCCAGCGCTTGCCGCTGAAGATGCCGTAGTGGCCCGCGCCTTCCACTTCGAGGTGGCGGTTGTCGCTGCCTTTGAGGCCGCTGCACAGATCGTGGGCAGCGCGGGTCTGGCCCGAGCCGGAGATGTCGTCGAGCTCGCCTTCGACGGTGAGCAGGCCGCAATCGCGGATGTCTTGCGGCTTGACCAGCTCGGCCACGCCTTCGGGCGAGCGCACCTGCCAGGTGCCGTTGACCAGGGCAAAGTCCTGGAACACGGTTTGGATGGTTTCCAGGTAGTAGGCCGCATCCATGTCGAGCACGGCGTTGTACTCGTCGTAGAACTTGCGGTGGTGTTCGGCGCTGCCTTCATCGCCCTTGATCAGGTCTTTGAAGTAGTCGTAATGGCTCATCGCGTGGCGGTCGGGGTTCATGCTGACAAAACCCATGTGCTGCAGGAAGCCGGGGTAGACCAGACGGCCTGCGCCGGGGAAGTTGCTGGGCACCGGGTAGATCACATTGTTCTGGAACCACTTGATGTCGTGCGTGGTGGCCAGGTTGTTCACGGCCGTGGGCGAGCGGCGGGCGTCGATCGGGCCGCCCATCATGGTCATCGACATGGGCGTTTTCTCGCCGCGGCTGGCCATCAGCGACACGGCGGCCAGCACCGGCACCGTGGGCTGGCACACGCTCACCACGTGGCAGTTGCCATACACGCCCTGGATGTGGCGGATGAACTCTTGCACGTAGTTGACGTAATCGTCGAGGTGGAAGATGCCTTCGCTTTGCGGCACCAGACGGGCGTTGGTCCAGTCGGTGATATAGACCTTGTGGTCCACCAGCATGGTACGCACGGTTTCGCGCAGCAAGGTGGAGTAGTGGCCCGACAGCGGTGCCACGATCAGCACCACGGGCTGCTCTTTCATGGCGGCCAGGCTCGGCGGATCGTCCGAGAAGCGCTTGAAGCGGCGCAGTTCGCAAAACGGCTTGGTCAGCTCGATGCGCTCGTGCACGGCGATTTCGTGGCCGTTGGCATCGATGGTGTTGATGTTGAACTCGGGTTTGACGTAGTCCTTGCCCAGGCGGTAGACCAGATCAAAACTGGCCGAAGCGCGCTGGCCCGAGGTGGTCTGGCTGACAGGCCACATCGGATTGCTCAGCATTTTGGAGGTGGCACGCGCGTATTCGGCAAAGGGCTCCATCAAGGCGCGTTGGGTTTCGTAGAGTTGGTACAGCATCAAAACTCCGGTAATGTTGCATCGCAATATAGCAGCAGAGTGTCGACGCGAAAACCAAAATCTCTCAGCGTAAACACGGGTGTTTCAGTATTTCAGTTGTCAACAACTGTGGCTGTCAGCCACATGCAAGCTTGAAAGTAGGTGCTTGCCCTGGGGTGTGTAACCAGGTGTTTGCTTTTTGGGGTGCGGCAGCGGGCTTCAGGCAGCGGCGTTGGGGGCGCTGTGGTGGTCTTCGAGCCAGTCCTCGAAAGCCTCGCGGGCCGAGTTGCGCAGGGCTTTGCGAAAGCGCTGCCGGTCTTCCAAGTACAGGCAGTGGCGCATGATGGTGAAGGGGTTGAAGCTGCTGCTGGGGTAGCGGTGCTGAAAATCGGCCTTGTAGTGGCGGGCGGCCGAAATGTGTTTTTGCACCACGCCAAACAGCCAGGGCGCCTGGCGCACGCCAAAGTCGTTATGCAGCTCGTCTATGAAGAATTCCACCTTTTGCGGGTCGAAATCGTAGCCGGGGAAGTGGCGTTGTCCAAAGGCGACAAAGCTGAAGGCATCGAGCACCTCGCTGCCTTCGCCATTGGCGGGCACGTGGTGGCTGTCTGCGTCTTCATCGACCAGCGACAGCGCCAGGGCCTGGTTGGTCTCGTTGCGGATCTGCAGAAACTCGCGGTCAGCCAGCTCGAACAGCGCCGAGAGAATATTGATGCGGCGCTTGAGGTTGGTGGGAATGGACTTTTTGTACTTGATCTTGTGGTCGAGCTCGCTCCACGAATCTTGGATGATGGTGCGGATCTGCAGCTCGAAAGTCTGGCTGGCGTAGGCCTGGTGCTCGGGCAGGCGCGACTGCTCGTCGTTCAGGCGCAAATCCATGTGGATGCCCTTGTAGCCAAAGTCCGACTCTGAGTCTTCCATGGGCGCGGTCTTGTCGGTGATTTCGATCACATCGAAATACTCGCGCACCTTGGCCATGATGGCGGGCGGTTCGTCCTCATACAGGCAGACCACGCGCACGCCGATCAGATCGGTGATGTAGTCGCCAATGGCGTAGCCCTCTGGGCGGTCTTCCACGGCATTGCGGTACTTGCGCTTGAACTTGCGCACGCTCTCTTCGGGGTTTTTGACGCGGCACTCGATCTTGGCGATGTTCACGCCTTCGAGCCCGTGCAGCACGGCCTCGATCAGCGCATTGAACGAGGCGGCAGCAGCCTTGAGCGTGGGCAGGCGCCGCGCGTAATCGTCCAGAAACTCTTGTTTGCGAAGCTCAAAATCACGAAATGGCATGGGCGGGAGGTTCAGGCTTTTTTGTCTGGCTGGCGCAGGGCATCGGCCGGTTCAGCGATCTGGGCTTGCGGCGCAAACAGATCCCAGGCCGAGATGAACAGGGCAGCAATCAGCGGGCCGATGACAAACCCCGTCAGGCCGAACAGCGACAGGCCGCCGAGCGTGGAGATCAGGATCAGGTAATCGGGCATCTTGGTGTCTTTGCCCACCAGCAGGGGGCGCAACACATTGTCTACCATTCCCATGATGCCTGCGCCATAGGCGGCCAGCACAATGCCTTGCACGGTGGCGCCGGTGGCCACCAGGTAAATGGCCACGGGCGCCCAGACGATGGCCGCGCCCACCGCTGGCAGCAGCGAGAGAAAAGCCATCACCACGCCCCACAGCAGCGCGCCGTCGATGCCCAGAATCCAGAAGATGATGCCGCCCAGCGCGCCCTGGGTGGCGGCCACAGCCAGATTGCCTTTGACGGTGGCTCGCACCACGGTGATGAACTTGGCGCCGAGCTTTTGCTTGTGCGTGTCGTCCAGCGGCACGGCGGCAAAAATCTTGCGCACCAGCACGCTGCCATCGCGCAAAAAGAAGAACAGCAGGTAGAGCATGATGCAGAAGCTCACCAGGAAAGACAGTGTGTTCTGCCCAATGGCCACCACCTTGCCGGCCACGAACTGGCTCGCTTGCACCGAGACGCCGGAAATGCGCTCCTTGATGGCGTTGGGATCATCGAGGTGGAAGCGGGCGAGCAGATCCACCACCCATTTCGGCAGCGCGTTGTAGATCTGCTGGAAGTACTGGCCGAAATTGAGCTGGCCCGAGTGCACGCGCTCATAGATGACCACCGTCTCCTTGGCCAGCGAGATCGATATCAGGATCAGCGGCAAGATCACCAAGACCAGACACAGCGACAGGGTAATCAGGGCCGCCACAGTCGGGTATTTGGGCAGCCGTGCGTAGATCTTTTTGTGTAGAGGTGTAAATACCACGGCAAAGATCACGCCCCAAAATACCGCCCCCTGAAACGGCAAGAGCACGGCAAAAAACGCAATGGTGACGACAATTAGCAGCAAGATAAATGCTTTGTCTTGGAGAGATCGGGAGGGGATCATTGCCGGGCAAAGAAAAGTAGATAGGGCAAATGTATCTGATTGGCGCCCGTTGTAGCGTCATCCAAAGGCGATGTTGGCGGCGGCTGACCTTCGGCGCGACGCTGTTCGCCAGAAGTGGCACAATACCCGCTGATCGGCCCTTCCCAGCCACAGTCGCATCCGCCAATCGGTTCAGCCGTGTCGCGGAAGGTTGTTTTATTGCACCAGCTAATGCTTTCCAGAGGAAAGCGGAGGTCAGCGGAGAAAATGAGCGATACGAATTCGGTGTACCAAGCCTACCAGGGCAACACCTATCTTTTTGGCGGCAACGCCCCCTATGTTGAAGAGATGTACGAGAACTACCTGGCGAACCCAGGCAGCGTACCGGATACCTGGCGTGCATACTTTGATGCACTGCAAAACGTTCCTGCCACCGATGGCAGCAACCACAAGGACGTCCCTCACCTCCCCGTGATCAACGCCTTCGCCGAGCGTGCCAAGCAAGGCGGCACCAAGGTGGTGGTGGCTTCGGGCGCCGATTCGGAGCTGGGCCGCAAGCGCACCGCAGTGCAGCAACTGATCGCCGCCTACCGCAACGTGGGCACCCGTTGGGCCGATCTCGATCCGCTCAAGCGCCAAGAGCGCCCCGAAATCCCTGAGCTCGATCCCGCCTTCTACGGCTTCACCGATGCCGACCAGGAAACCGTGTTCAACACCAGCAACACGTTCTTCGGCAAGGAGTCGATGACGCTGCGCGAGCTGCTCAACGCGCTGCGCGAAACCTACTGCGGCACCCTGGGCGCAGAGTACATGTACGCCACCGATCAAAACCAGAAGCGCTGGTGGCAACAACGTCTGGAGTCGATCCGCAGCAAGCCCGCCTTCAATGCCGACCAGAAAAAGCGCATTCTCGACCGCCTGACGGCAGCCGAAGGCCTGGAGCGTTTCCTGCACACCAAGTATGTGGGCCAGAAGCGCTTCTCGCTGGAAGGTGGCGAATCCTTCATCGTCGCGATGGACCAGCTGATCAATGCTGCTGGCACCAAGGGCGTGCAAGAAATCGTGATCGGCATGGCCCACCGCGGCCGTCTGAACGTGCTGGTCAACACCCTGGGCAAGATGCCCAAGGATCTGTTCGCCGAGTTCGACCACACCGCTCCCGAAGACCTGCCCGCTGGTGACGTGAAGTACCACCAGGGTTTCAGCTCGGACGTGACCACGGTCGGCGGCCCGGTGCACCTGTCGCTGGCCTTCAACCCTTCCCACTTGGAAATCGTCAACCCCGTGGTCGAAGGCTCGGTGCGCTCGCGCATGGATCGCCGCAACGACCCGCAAGGCAAGCAAGTGCTGCCTGTGCTGGTGCACGGCGACGCCGCCTTTGCCGGCCAAGGTGTGAACCAGGAAACCCTGGCGCTGTCCGAAACCCGTGGTTTCACCACAGGCGGCACGGTGCACATCATCATCAACAACCAGATCGGTTTCACCACCTCTGACCCGCGCGACCTGCGTTCCACCACGTATTGCACCGACATCGTCAAGATGATCGAGTCGCCCGTGCTGCACGTCAACGGCGATGATCCGGAAGAAGTGGCACTGGCCATCCAGCTGGCCTTGGATTTCCGCATGGAATTCTCCAAGGACGTGGTGGTCGACATCGTCTGCTACCGCAAACTCGGCCACAACGAGCAAGACACGCCTGCGCTGACCCAGCCGCTGATGTACAAGAAGATCGGCCAACACCCTGGCACGCGCAAGCTGTACGCCGACAAGCTGGCCACGCAAGGCCTGGGCGAAACGCTGGGCGACGACATGGTCAAGGCCTACCGCGCCGCCATGGATGCGGGCAAGCACACGGTCGACCCCGTGCTGACCAACTTCAAGAGCCAGTACGCTGTCGACTGGAGCCCCTTCCTGAACAAGAAGTGGACCGACGCTGCCGACACCGCCATTCCGCTGACCGAGTGGAAGCGTCTGGCCGAGCGCGTGACCACGCTGCCCGAGTCGGTCAACCCGCACCAACTGGTCAAGAAGGTGTACGACGACCGCGCAGCCATGGGCCGTGGCGAGATCAACGTGGACTGGGGCATGGGCGAAACCATGGCCTACGCTTCGCTGGTGGCATCGGGCTACCCGATCCGTCTGTCGGGCGAAGACTCCGGCCGCGGCACCTTCACCCACCGCCACTCGGTCGTGCACGACCAAAAGCGTGAAAAGTGGGACGAAGGCACCTACATCCCGCTGCAGAACGTGGCCGACAACCAGGCACCGTTCACCGTGATCGACTCCATCCTGTCCGAAGAGGCAGTGCTGGGCTTCGAATACGGCTACGCCTCGAACGACCCCAACACCCTGGTGATCTGGGAAGCCCAGTTCGGCGACTTCGCCAACGGCGCGCAAGTGGTGATCGACCAGTTCATCGCCTCCGGCGAAGTGAAGTGGGGCCGCATCAACGGCCTGACGCTGATGCTGCCACACGGCTACGAAGGCCAAGGCCCCGAGCACAGCTCGGCCCGCCTGGAGCGCTTCATGCAGCTGTCGGCAGACCAGAACATGCAAGTGACCCAGCCCACGACCGCAGCGCAGATCTTCCACCTGCTGCGTCGCCAAATGGTGCGCCCGCTGCGCAAGCCGCTGGTTATCATGACGCCCAAGTCGCTGCTGCGTAACAAGGACGCAACCTCGCCCGTGTCGGAATTCACCTCTGGTGGCTTCCAGACCGTGATCGGTGAGCGCGACGAAGCCATTGTGGCCAAGGCTGACAAGGTCAAGCGCGTCATCGCCTGCTCGGGCAAGGTCTACTACGACCTGGTCAAGAAGCGCACGGAAGACGCCGCGACCGACGTGGCCATCATCCGCGTGGAGCAGCTGTATCCCTTCCCACACAAGGCCTTCGCTGCTGAGCTCAAGAAGTATCCGCACGCCAAGGAAGTGGTGTGGTGCCAGGACGAGCCACAAAACCAGGGTGCCTGGTTCTTCGTGCAGCACTACATCCACGAGAACATGCTCGACGGCCAGAAGCTGGGTTACTCCGGCCGCGCCGCATCGGCATCGCCTGCCGTGGGCTACTCGCACCTGCACCAAGAGCAGCAAAAGGCGCTGGTCGAAGGCGCATTCGGCAAGCTCAAGGGTTTTGTGCTGACCAAGTAAGCACTCAGACAGCTCTCATTACTGAACACAGAAAGAATTGTTATGGCAATCGTAGAAGTTAAAGTTCCTCAGCTGTCCGAGTCGGTCGCTGAAGCCACCATGCTCAACTGGAAGAAGAAGGCCGGTGAGGCCGTGGCCGTGGACGAAATCCTGATCGAGATCGAAACCGACAAGGTCGTGCTCGAAGTGCCCGCTCCCGCCGCAGGCGTGCTGGCTGAGATCGTGCAAGGCGACGGCGCCACCGTGGTCGCTGACCAGTTGATCGCCAAGATCGACACCGAAGCCGTGGCTGGCGCCGCTGCTCCCGCTGCCGCTCCTGCCCAGGCTGCTGCAGCACCTGCTGCCGCCGCCGCTGCCCCCGCTGCTGCTGGTGGCAACAAGGGCGATGTGGCCATGCCTGCCGCTGCCAAGCTGCTGGCCGACAACAACCTGTCGGTGGGCGCTGTGGCCGGTTCCGGCAAGGACGGCCGTGTCACCAAGGGTGATGTGCTGGCCGCTGTGGCCGGTGGCGTCAAGTCGACCGCTGCTGTCATTCCTACCGGCGTGCCTACCAAGGCGCTGCCCCAAGTGGCTGCTCCTGCTGTGCAAGACCTGGGCGAGCGCCCAGAGCAACGCGTGCCGATGAGCCGTCTGCGTGCCCGTATCGCCGAGCGTCTGCTGCAATCGCAATCGACCAACGCGATCCTGACCACCTTCAACGAAATCAACATGGCTCCGGTCATGGCCCTGCGCAAGAAGTTCCAGGACGATTTCACCAAGGAACACGGCGTCAAGCTGGGCTTCATGTCGTTCTTCGTCAAGGCGGCCGTGCATGCCCTGAAGAAGTACCCCGTGCTGAACGCTTCGGTCGATGGCACCGACATCATCTACCACGGCTACTTCGACATCGGTATCGCTGTGGGCTCGCCTCGCGGCCTGGTGGTGCCAATCCTGCGCAACGCCGACCAGATGAGCTTTGCCGACATCGAAAAGAAGATCGCCGAATTCGGCAAGAAGGCGCAAGACGGCAAGCTGGGCATCGAAGACATGACCGGCGGTACCTTCTCCATCTCCAATGGCGGCACCTTTGGCTCGATGATGTCTACCCCCATCATCAACCCGCCCCAATCGGCCATCCTGGGCGTGCACGCCACCAAGGACCGCGCTGTGGTGGAAAACGGCCAAGTGGTGGTTCGCCCCATGAACTACTTCGCCATGTCGTATGACCACCGCATCATCGACGGCCGCGAAGCCGTGCTGGGCCTGGTCGCCATGAAGGACGCGCTGGAAGACCCATCGCGCCTGCTGTTCGACCTGTAATCGGTCCGCAGGGCAAAGCCATGGTGCGCATCCTGGTGTTGGCAGCCTCCGCGCTGGTGCTCGCAGCTTGCGGCACCACCCGTCCTGTACAGAACGTGGCAGCGCAAAGCTGGAACGGTGACTACCGTTTCCGCTGGTACGCCGACACCATGGCCGCGCAGCGTGGCATGCCCGCACCCGAGAAAGTGCAGATTCGCCCGGTCACCGCCGCCTCCGTCAAGGAAGTGCCCGGTGCCCGGCTGGACAATGGCCCGCAGTGGGCCATTTCGTTTGTGGGCCAACCGGGCAAGCCCTTGCCGCTCAAACCTTTCAATGAAGCGGGTTACAAGGATCTGGGCTGGGAAAAGCAGCGCGCCAGTGGGCAGATCGCCTGCCTGGAATCGGGCGCTTTTCTCTTCCTGTGCCGCATGCCGCCCGGCACCACACTGCAGGTTGGCGCCAAGCGCGAAGAACAACTGACCAGCAAAACCGGCCTGTTTGGTGTGGTCTTGCACCAAGGCAGTTTTGAACTAACACCATTGGAATAAACATGAGCAAGCAATTTGATGTCGTCGTGATCGGCGGCGGCCCTGGCGGCTACGTAGCAGCCATTCGTGCATCGCAACTGGGCATGAGCGTGGCCTGTATCGACGAGTGGAAGAACGCCGCTGGCGGCCCCGCTCTGGGCGGCACCTGCACCAACGTGGGTTGCATTCCTTCGAAGGCGCTGCTGCAGTCGTCCGAATACTTCGAACACGCCACGCACAGCTTTGCCGACCACGGCATCTCCACCGGCAAGGTGGCCATGGACGTGGCCAAGATGGTTGCCCGCAAGGACGCGGTCGTGAAGCAAAACAACGACGGCATCCAGTACCTGTTCAAGAAGAACAAGGTCACTTTCTTCCACGGCCGTGGCTCCTTCGTCAAGGCTGCTGAAGGCGGCTACGAAATCAAGGTGGCTGGCAAGGAAGAGGAAAGCATCGTCGGCAAGCAAATCATCGTGGCCACCGGCTCCAACGCCCGTGCCCTGCCTGGCGTGCCTTTTGACGAAGACAAGATTCTGTCGAACGACGGCGCACTGCGCCTGGGCGCCACGCCCAAGAAGCTGGGCCTGATCGGCGCTGGCGTCATCGGCCTGGAAATGGGCTCGGTCTGGCGCCGTCTGGGCACCGAAGTGACGGTGCTCGAAGGCATGGACAAGTTCCTGCCCGCCGTCGATGAGCAAATCGCCAAGGAAGCCAAGAAGGCTTTCGACAAGCAAGGCCTGAAGATCGAGCTGGGCGTGAAGGTCGGCGAAATCAAGACCGACAAAAAGGGCGTGCACATCAGCTACACCAACGCCAAGGGCGAAGCCCAGCAGCTGGAAGTGGACAAGCTGATCGTCTCCATCGGCCGTACCGCCAACACCATCGGCCTGAACCCCGAAGCTGTGGGCTTGGCTCTGGACGAGCGTGGCGCGATCGTGGTCGATGGCGACTGCAAGACCAACCTGCCTGGCGTGTGGGCTGTGGGCGACGTGGTGCGTGGCCCCATGCTGGCACACAAGGCCGAGGAAGAGGGCGTTGCCGTGGCCGAGCGTATCGCTGGCCAACACGGTCACGTGAACTTCGCTACCTTGCCTTCGGTCATCTACACCAGCCCCGAAGTGGCATGGGTGGGCCGTACCGAGCAGCAGCTCAAGGCCGATGGCGTGGCTTACAAGGCCGGCACCTTCCCGTTCCTGGCCAACGGCCGCGCACGCGCACTGGGCGACACGACCGGCATGGTCAAGTTCCTGGCCGACGCTACGACCGACGAAATCCTGGGCGTGCACATGGTTGGCCCCATGGTCTCGGAGCTGATCTCCGAAGCCGTGGTTGCCATGGAGTTCAAGGCATCAAGCGAAGACATCGCTCGCATCTGCCACGCCCACCCTTCGCTGTCTGAATCCACCAAGGAAGCAGCGCTGGCCGTGGACAAGCGTACGCTGAACTTCTAATCCAGAAGCTCTCGTTACACTAGCCTCTACCGCATGCTTGGCGCGCGGTAGAGGCTATCTAATTTATAGCAATACAAGAGTAGAGACATTCCATGGGCAGCGCAGTAAGAGATGCATACGAGGCCGAGCTTAAGGCCAAAGGTTTTCACAGCGATCCGGCGCAGCTGCGCGCGGTCGATGCCTTGCAGCGCTGTGCCGATGAATGGGCGGAGTACAAAAACAAGCGCTCGAATGCGCTGAAAAAGCTCATCAACCACCCCGATGTGCCCAAGGGCGTCTACATGTATGGTGGGGTGGGGCGCGGCAAGAGCTTCATCATGGATTGCTTCTTCAATGCCGTGCCCATCAAGCGCAAAGTGCGCCTGCATTTCCACGAGTTCATGCGCGAAGTGCAGCGCGAGCTCACCTTGCTCAAGGGCACTCAAGATCCGCTCGATGTGCTGGGCGCGCAGATCGCCAAAAAGTACAAGCTGATCTGCTTTGACGAGTTTCACGTCGCCGACATCACCGACGCGATGATTCTCTACCGCCTGCTGCTGGCGCTGTTCAACAACGGCGTGGGCTTTGTCACCACCTCCAACTTCCGCCCGGACGATTTGTACCCCGACGGCCTGCACCGTGACCGCATCTTGCCGGCCATCGACCTGCTCAACGAGCGCATGGAAGTGATCAACGTCGACAACGGCACTGATTACCGCCGACGCACGCTTGAAAAGCTCAAGCTCTACCACACGCCGCTGGGCGCCGAGGCCGATCAGGCCATGCAGGAAACCTTCAACCAGCTGGCCGAAGTGCCCGACGAAAAGCCGGTCTTCAAAATCGAATCGCGTGAGCTCAAGCCGCTGCGTCGCGCTGGCGGCGTGATCTGGTTCGAGTTTCACGAGCTGTGCGTGAACCCACGCTCGCAAAACGACTATCTGGAGCTGGCCAGCCAGTTCCACACCATCATGCTGTCCAATGTGCCGCAGATGTTTGTCAACATGGCGTCGCCGGCGCGGCGCTTCACCTGGCTGGTCGACGTGCTATACGACCGCCGCTGCAAGCTGATCCTGTCGGCCGCCGTTCCGCCCGAGCAGCTCTATACCGAAGGGCCGCTGGCGCACGAATTTCCGCGCACGGTCTCGCGCCTGAACGAAATGCAATCGCAGGAATACCTCTCGCTGGAGCGGCGCGTGGTAGACACTGCGCTGACCTGAAAGTGTTCCCGATGCCAGCCATCTACCAACTCGGTGCTGCCGCTTTGCTGGCGGCCAGCCTGCTGTCTGCCGCCCAGGCGGAAGGCATCAGCACACCTGCCGAACGCAAACAGGCGCGCGCTGAAATCGCCCGCGAGCGAGCCGCCAGCGAAAAGCTGCTGGCCGAGAACGAGAAGATCTGCTACCAGCGCTTTGCTGTCACCGACTGCCTGAAAAAAGTCCGCCAGCAGTCCAACGAGCGCGAGCGCGCACTGCGCCAGCGCGAACTGGCGCTGAACTCCCAAGACCGGGGCGAGCGCACGCAAAAGCAAGAAAACGCCCGCGAGAAAAAGCAGGCCGAGTTCGACAAAAAACACCGCGACAGCGGGCTCGACAGCGGTGCGCTGAGCGCGCCCGACCTGGAGCAACGCCAGCGCGAACACGACGAGCAAGCCGCTAAGCGAGCTGCCGGCAAGCGTGCCCCTAAAAACACGGCCGAGCAGGTCGAACGCCGCGAACAAGACGCTGCGCAGCGTGCCGCCCACCAGGAAAAGCAGCAAGCCAGCAAGGCGCGCGCCCAGCAGCGCCGCAACCAAGACCTGGCTGAGCAGGTACAGGATGCGCAAGAAGACTACGACGCCAAGCAGGCCGACGCCGCCCGGCGCCAAGCAGCGCATGACAAGCGCATGCAAGAGCGCGAAGGCAAAAAACAGGCCGCTCCACTGCCCACGCCGCAATAAAGCGGGCATTGTCTGCCGCAAGCCACGCTGGCCCGGCTGCTTACAGCGGCTTGGCTACCGGTTTTGCCTGCAACCCTATAATGGAAGATTCGCGCCCGCACTGGCTAAGCACAGCCTTGGCGGCGGGTGCCACCACCGCTGCACACCATGAGTACACCCACATTCACCGTTGCGGAAATCCGCAAGAGCTTCCTGGATTTTTTTGCATCCAAGGGCCACACCATTGTTCCGTCGAGCCCGCTGGTCCCCGGCAACGACCCGACGCTGATGTTCACCAACTCCGGCATGGTGCAGTTCAAGGACGTGTTCCTGGGCACGGACAAGCGCCCTTATAACCGCGCCACCAGCGTGCAAACCTGCCTGCGTGCAGGCGGCAAGCACAACGACCTGGAAAACGTCGGTTACACCGCGCGCCACCACACCTTCTTCGAGATGCTGGGCAACTGGTCGTTTGGCGACTACTTCAAGCGCGAATCGCTCAAGTGGGCCTGGGAGCTCTTGACCACGGTCTACATGCTGCCGCCCGAAAAGCTGCTGGCCACCGTCTATGAAGAAGACGACGAAGCCTACGACATCTGGACCAAGGAAATCGGTCTGCCCCCCGAGCGCGTGATCCGCATCGGCGACAACAAGGGCGGCCGCTACAAGAGCGACAACTTCTGGATGATGGCCGACACCGGCCCTTGCGGCCCTTGCTCGGAAATCTTCTACGACCACGGCGCCCACATCGCCGGCGGCCCTCCCGGCAGCCCCGATGAAGACGGCGACCGCTTCATCGAAATCTGGAACAACGTGTTCATGCAGTTCGACATGTTCGAATCGCGCAATGAACACGGCCTCACCCGCGCCCAGGCAGATGCTCTGGAAGCCGATGCCCGTGCCCGCAACGCCAACTACAAGGTGGCGCAAGAAGGTGAGACCTGGCAGTACACCGAGTTCGACGCCAAGAAGCTGCCCGCTCCTTGCGTGGATACCGGCATGGGCCTGGAGCGCCTGGCCGCCATCTTGCAACACGTACACAGCAACTACGAGATCGACCTGTTCCAGGCACTGATCAAGGCCGCCGCACGCGAGACGCACATTGCCGATCTGGAAACGCCTTCGCTCAAGGTCATCGCCGACCACATCCGCGCTACCGCTTTCCTGGTGGCCGATGGCGTGATCCCGTCGAACGAAGGCCGTGGCTATGTGCAGCGCCGCATCATCCGCCGCGCCATCCGCCATGGCTACAAGCTGGGTCAGAAGACGCCGTTCTTCCACAAGCTGGTCAAGGATCTGGCGCTGGTCATGGGCGATGCCTACCCCAAGATCCGCGAGCAAGAAGCCCGCATCACCGATGTGCTGCGCGTTGAAGAAGAGCGCTTCTACGAAACGCTGGCCCACGGCATGGAAATCCTGGACAGCGCACTGGCCGGTGGCGCCAAGGTGCTGCCCGGCGATGTGGCCTTCAAGCTGCACGACACCTACGGCTTCCCGCTCGACCTGTCGAACGACGTGGCCCGTGAGCGCGGCGTGACCGTGGACGAAGCCGGTTTCAATGCCGCCATGGAGCAGCAAAAGAACCAGGCCCGCGCAGCCGGCAAGTTCAAGATGGACCGCGCACTGGAATACACCGGCGCGGCCAACAGCTTCACCGGCTACGACAAGCTGGCCGAGCCCGCCAAGATCGTGGCGCTGTATGCCGAAGGCACGAGCGTGAACGAACTCCAGGCTGGCCAACAAGGCGTGGTGGTGCTCGATACGACGCCTTTCTACGCCGAATCCGGCGGCCAAGTGGGCGACCAGGGCGTGATCAGCGCTGTGGGCGGCCGCTTTGCCGTGGAAGACACGCAAAAGATCAAGGCCGACGTGTTTGGCCACCACGGCAAGCTCGCTTCGGGCAGCCTGAAGGTGGGCGATGCAGTAGAAACACAGGTCAACACTGAGCTGCGTGCCGCCACCATGCGCAACCACTCGGTCACCCACCTGATGCACAAGGCCTTGCGCGAAGTACTGGGCGAACACGTGCAGCAAAAGGGCAGCCTGGTGAACGCCGAGCGCACCCGTTTCGACTTTGCGCACAACAGCCCGGTGACCGACGAGCAAAAGCGCGAGATCGAAAAGCGCGTGAACGCCGAAATTCTGGCCAACACCGACACGCAAGCCCGCGTGATGGACATTGAAAGCGCCCAGAAAACCGGCGCCATGATGCTGTTCGGCGAGAAGTACGGCGAAACCGTGCGCGTGCTCGACATCGGCACCAGCCGCGAGCTGTGCGGCGGCACCCACGTGCACCGTACTGGCGACATCGGCCTGTTCAAGGTCGTGGCCGAAGGTGGTGTGGCCGCTGGCGTGCGCCGTATCGAAGCCATCACGGGCGAAAACGCACTGGCTTACCTGCAATCGCTGGAGTCGACGGTCGACGAAGCCGCCGCCACTTTGAAGGCTCCTGTGTCCGAGCTCAACCACCGCATTGGTGGCGCGCTCGACCAGATCAAGGCGCTGGAGAAAGAACTGGCCCAGCTCAAGGGCAAACTGGCATCGAGCCAGGGCGACGAACTGGCCGGCCAGGCGGTTGATGTCAAGGGCCTCAAGGTGCTGGCAGCCGTGCTCGACGGTGCTGACGCCAAGACCCTGCGCGACACCATGGACAAGCTCAAAGACAAGCTGGGCACGGCCGCCATCGTGCTGGCCGCTGTCGATGGCGACAAAGTGCAGCTGGCTGCCGGCGTCACCAAGGACAGCATTGGCAAGATCAAGGCCGGCGAGCTGGTCAACTTTGTAGCCCAGCAAGTGGGCGGCAAGGGCGGCGGCAAGCCCGACATGGCCATGGCCGGTGGCACCGATGCAGCCGCCTTGCCCAAGGCGCTGGCTGGCGTTCAAGCCTGGGTGGCAGAGCGCACCTAAAACCCGCTAGCTCCCTTAGCCCCTGGCACAAAACCTCCTGCTTCTGCAGGAGGTTTTTTTTCGCCTGCTCACTGGGAACTAGGCCCGTATGGCCTGGTTGTACTTGATGCCCTAAGCCGGGTAGATTTGCTTTATTTCAAATATTGGTACTACCAATAAATTGCATAAAACCAGGGTAAACCCGTTGTTTAAAGGATTTTATCGCTCTATATAATCCGATCCGCTGTCTTGTAGAGTGCATTGGTTGTACCAATATCGCTTGCTACGCCACCGCTTTAGGACTCCTGGCTGTTGGTGGCGTGGTCGGCAAGCACAGCGTTTCAAAAAATGGCACGGCAGCCCGCAAGCGGGCCAGCGCAGTGCGGCAAACATGTCAGGAGATCGAGGCAATGCAAGCAATCTGGTCGCAGAACTACGACCCGGCGGGTAACGTGTGGGTGTCCGCCCTGGTGGCGCTGATTCCCATCATCTTTTTCTTCATCGCGCTAACCAAACTGCGGCTCAAGGGCTATGTGGCGGGCAGCATCACGGTGTTGTTGGCGCTGGCCGTGGCGCTGCTGTTCTACCGTATGCCGTTGGCCAACGCGCTGGCATCGGCGGTGTACGGGTTCTTCTACGGTCTGTGGCCTATCGCCTGGATCATTGTGGCGGCGGTGTTTTTGTACAAAGTCTCGGTCAAGACGGGGCAGTTCGACATCATTCGCTCGTCGATCCTGTCGGTCACCGAAGACCAACGCCTGCAGCTCATTCTGGCGGGCTTTTGCTTTGGCGCTTTTCTCGAAGGCGCAGCTGGTTTTGGCGCGCCCGTGGCCATTACCGCTGCGCTGCTGGTAGGCCTGGGCTTCAAGCCGCTGTACGCAGCCGGCCTGTGCCTCATCGGCAATACTGCGCCAGTGGCCTTTGGTGCCATGGGCATTCCGGTCATCGTGGCAGGCCAGGTCTCGGGCATCGATCCCATGGCCATCAGCCAGATGGCAGGGCGCCAACTGCCTTTCATGACCATCATCGTGCTGTTCTGGCTCATGGCCATCATGGACGGCTGGCGCGGCGTCAAGGAGACCTGGCCGGCAGTGCTGGTGGGCGGCGGCAGCTTTGCGCTGGTGCAGTTTCTTACGGCCAATTACATCGGCCCCGAGCTGCCCGACATCACCTCGGCCATCGTGGCGCTGATCGTGCTGACGGCCTTCCTCAAATTCTGGCAACCCAAGCACATCTTCCGCTTTGCGCCTGAGCCGGGTTCTGCCGCCGCTGCGCCGCAGACCGCTGCCAAGCCTGTGCAACTCACGGCGGGCGTGGTGCTCAAGGCCTGGTCGCCTTTCATCATCCTCACCGCCATGGTCACCATTTGGAGCATCAAGCCGTTCAAGGCCTTGTTTGCTGCAGGTGGCGCTCTGGCCAACACGGTGGTGAATATTCCCGTGCCACTGCTGCACAACATCGTGCAAAAAATGCCGCCGGTGGTGGCAGCGCCCAGCCCTTATGGCGCGGTGTACTCGTTCAACTGGTTGTCGGCCACCGGCACGGCCATATTGATTGGCGCTGTGCTGAGCATTCTGGTGCTGCGCCTCAAACCGGCAGTGGCCGTTAAAACCCTGGGCGAAACTTTCAAGGAACTGGCATTGCCGATCTACTCCATCGGCATGGTGTTGGCGTTCGCCTTTGTGGCCAACTACTCGGGTCTGTCGTCCACCTTGGCGTTGGCGCTGTCGCATACGGGCAAGGCCTTTGCTTTCTTCTCGCCGTTCCTGGGCTGGCTGGGCGTGTTTCTCACCGGCTCGGACACCTCGGCCAACGCCTTGTTCGGCGCCTTGCAAGCTACCACGGCAGCGCAGCTCGGCTTGCCCGAAGTTTTGGCCGTCACAGCCAATACCACGGGCGGTGTCACTGGTAAGATGATTTCGCCCCAGTCGATTGCCATTGCCTGCGCGGCTGTGGGCTTGGCGGGCCGGGAGTCGGATCTGTTCCGCTTCACCGTCAAACACAGCCTGGCCTTTCTGGTCATCATCGGCGTCATCTGTACGCTGCAGGCCTATGTGTTTCCGGGGGTGATTCCAACCCACTGAAAGCTAGAACAAAACATGTCTGCCCCGCGCCTGTCCGATCGAGTGGCCCAGCAAGTGCTGGACCTGATCCAGACCTCCTCCCTGCAAACCGGCGACAAGCTGCCGACCGAGCGGGCGTTGGCCGAGCAGCTGGGCGTCTCGCGCACCGCGCTGCGCGAGGCGATCCAGCGCCTGGCTAGCCGGGGCGTGCTGGAAAGCCGGGTTGGCGCGGGCACTTATGTCTGCACGCCAGTGCTGCAATGGCACGAGCAAGCGGTAGCCCCTTTGGCGCCGCTGATGCGCGACGATCCGCAGTACCGCTACGACGTGCTGGAGACGCGCCAGATCATCGAACTCAGCACCGCCTGGTACGCAGCGCAGCGCGCCACCACGCAAGACAAAGACCACATCCGTCGCTGTTACGACGAGTTGCTGCGCCACCAGCTCAGCCAGGATGCGGCCAGCTCCGCACGGGCCGACGCACAGTTCCACCTGGCCATTGCCGAGGCCTCACACAACGTGGTGGTGGTGCAGGTGATGCGCAGCCTGTTTGAAATGGTGCTCAACACGGTGGCGCAAAACCGCCGCCTGATGTTTGTGCACGACGATCCCAAAGTGCTGGAGCGCTTGACGCTGCAACACCACGATCTGATGCAAGCCGTGGTGGCTGGCGAGCCGGAACAGGCGCGCGCGGTGATCACCGAGCATCTGTCCTTTGTCCACGAAAAACTGAGCCAGGCCGATGCCGACGCTGCCCGCCAGCAGCGCCAGGGCCGCCTGGCCGCAACCGGATTGACTTTCTCATGATCATCTCCTCCACCACCGACTACCGCGCCGCAGCGCAAAAACGCCTGCCGCCTTTCTTGTTTCACTACATCGACGGCGGCGCCTATGCCGAAAAAACCCTGGGCCGCAACGTCAGCGATCTGGCCGATGTAGCGCTGCGCCAGCGCGTGCTCAAAGACATGAGCCAGCTCGACACCAGCATAGAGCTGTTTGGCGAAAAACTGGCGCTGCCCGCAGTGCTGGCGCCGGTGGGGCTGCTGGGCATGTTCGCCCGCCGTGGCGAAGTGCAGGCGGCCCGGGCGGCAGACAAAAAAGGCATCCCCTTCACCATGTCCACGGTGTCGGTTTGCCCCATCGAAGAAGTGGCGCCCAAAATCAAGCGCCCCATGTGGTTCCAGCTCTACGTGCTGAAAGACCGCGGCTTCATGAAAAACGCTTTGGAGCGCGCGCAGGCAGCCGGCGTCTCCACCTTGGTTTTCACCGTAGACATGCCCGTGCCTGGCGCGCGTTATCGCGATGCGCACTCGGGCATGAGCGGTCCCAATGCCGCCATGCGCCGCTACCTGCAATCGGTCACCCACCCGCGCTGGGCGCTGGATGTGGGCTTGCAAGGCCGGCCACACACCTTGGGCAACATCTCCACCTATCTGGGCAAAAGCGTCAGCCTGGAAGACTACATCGGCTACCTGGCCGCGAACTTTGACCCCTCCATCTCGTGGAGCGATCTGGAATGGATCCGCGATTTCTGGAAGGGCCCCATGCTGATCAAAGGCATTCTCGACCCCGAGGACGCCAAAGACGCCGTGCGCTTTGGTGCGGACGGCATCATCGTCTCCAACCACGGCGGCCGCCAGTTGGATGGTGTGCTGTCGTCGGCACGCGCCTTGCCGGCGATTGCCGACGCAGTCAAAGGCCAGATCAAAATCCTGGCCGACTCCGGCGTGCGCAACGGCCTGGACATCGTGCGCCTGCTGGCCCTGGGCGCCGACTGCGCCATGATTGGCCGCGCCTTCATCTATGCACTGGCTACCGATGGCGAGGCCGGCGTTGCCAACCTGCTGAACCTGCTGGAGAAAGAAATGCGCGTGGCCATGACCTTGACCAGCGTGAAAAACGTGGGCGAGATTACCGGCGACTTGTTGGTGCGTGGCGGCTGATCAGCTGCTTTCCACGACTTGAACAGGGGCCGCTGATGCGGCTCTTTTTTATTGCTCGCGTATCCCTTTGGGCACCAAACAGCCGCCTTGGCTGGTGAAGTGGGCAGCCAAGACAGAAACTGACCAAGGGGTAGACGCAAACTTCTGGCGGTTTGATTGGGGTTGGCATTGCCCCAACACCGTGCAGCTTGCATGTCGCAGCCAGTAGCCAGTAGTTCACAAAGTCAGCCAAACATGCACTTTGCGCGGAAAGCTGAGCAGCACGCGTTCAGTTCAATGCTTTTTCTTGCTGCATTCGTTTGCCAATTCGGTTTGTCAAATGCGGCAAAGCTTGACATAGATTGATGGCTGAAATGGCAGGCTTGCCTATATTTAGATTAATAGCATTAATTAATCGAGGGTTGTAGTGTATCTGCTTTTGCGGTAGATACTTTTTGAAAGACGCTGCTCAAGTGAAAAATACACGGAATCCTAATAGATATTTGGTTATTTATGAAGCATATTGTTTACTATGTTCTTGGATTGTTGGTGGTTGTGCTATTTATGGCGGTGGGGGAGGATGATTCTGGAAAGACTGACGAGGAAAAGTTAGTTCATGCGATCATGACGAATAACATCAACAAGGTCAGGTACATGGTCGATGGGAATTTGGTGGGGGTGAATTCAATTATTAGTATTGAATATCGTAAGAGGCCAATTCATGTGGCTGCTTATTATTCGCGTGATGAAATAATAAAATATCTAGTTGACCGAGGTGCTGATATCAATGCGATAGATGGAGCCGGTGGAAAAACTGCGCTTAGTGTGGCTATTTGGAAAGGATATGAAAGTACCGCCATTTTGCTGTTGGACCTAGGGGCGGACCCAAAAATTCCCAATGATGTTGGCGTTTCGCCATGTCTAAGGGCAAAACGAGCCGGTATGCAGCGGGTAGTGAATAAGATACCTGATTGTGTTTGACCAGTTTTATTGATGAAATGCTGCTGTATTTCTTATTAAGGTGTATGTAAGTTGAGGGAATGACAGCCATTGAATTTCAATTGATTCTGAAAACAAGTATCGCAATTTAGTGATGTTTTGTGCTGCTTGATTAGATTTGTGGGGATTTTGTGGTGTATTTTTCTGGCTCTAATTTTGTAACTCAAAATATGATGAGGTGCCTTTTTGCATGATAGGGAGATTTTAATGCAAGACGAGTATTTTATTATGGCTTACGATATAAGAGTTGATATGCCACTTGCACATCCGTACACTGTTGACTCCAATGCTTGGCCGCCATATGAGTGGACGGGTTACGATTTTTTCTCAGACATCCCTGGTATGGATTCTTGTTGGTTTAGCAGGGCATTTGTTTTGAATGATCCTGAATGTTACTTGAAAGAGAAAAGAATTAATGTGGTAACTATCATTGCATGTGGTATAGACTTGCCTTCGCTAAGTTCTTTGGCAAAGATGTATTCGAATCCACCAGGCAATATTTCTTTTGAAAAAGAGCAAGATTTGCTCAACAGAGGATGGGTTGTTGCTGGTTTTGATTTGTGCACCTTGGATCTGACCAGTAGTTTGCTGTATAGCCAAGATTATGTAAAGAAACTTCCAGCATCAGTAATTAACAACTATGGGCTCATATCATTAAGAGAAGATGCTTTGGCGATAAATTCAAAATACTCCCCTGTTAATGAATGTGAAATATTTTCTCCGGTAAAGGTTTTATTTAAAGACGTGGTGGTGGGTAATGCATATTTTAGGGAGGCTCTGTAAAACGCCGCAGCACCCACAACCCATGGGCGATTCGCTCATAAAGCAATGGGTCTGGGTGCTGCTGTTGAGAAGAAATCCAAACGCACGCGCAAAGCCGATTGTTTTTATTGCTGCTAACCCGTCGAAGGCCAAATGGGGCCAGAGAAGCTGGAGCTTAAACGTCCAGGGTCTGAGCAGTAATTGAGTATTTTGCGCAAGGCCTGCCGCATGCCCATAGAAAAACGACATCATGCAGGCGGACATGATTTTGGGAAAGCTCGCCCCAATGGAAGCCGCGCTAAAAAATATTGAACTAGTGGCTATTAACCCGAGGGGGATTTTATGAAATATATTAGACGTAAATTGCAACTGGCCTGCATCATGTCCATCTTCGTAACGGGAATTGCACATGCGAGCGAATGGAGTCTTCTAAAAAGTGAATCTTTTATATGCACTTCAAGTAGCAAATTCTACTGGGTAAGTTACGTATCATTAAAAAATGGAGCGCAGAAAAAGATAGTCACCAATAAAGATGATGGATTTCTTTCATTTAAAAATGTGACACTTATGAGTAAATATAACGTTAACGCTGAGCATATTAGGACTTCAAGCGGGGAGGTTGTGGTTTATGCAACTCATTTATTCGAATTTCTAGGGAGGAATACGGATATCACTATTTTGCCAAATGGAAAATTTGATTTCTATATTGTTCACACTTATATGAATAATGAAAAAATTCAATCAATTTCATCTTTTGGGGAATTGAAATACGAGTTTGTTTTTGATTTAAATGATCCAATAGAAATTCAAGGCGATCTACAGGTTCATAAAAAGCCGTGTGCAGATGTTATAAAGTAAGTAATAACCGCTCAGGTGTGAAATCAATCATTTGTTTGAACGGGGAAATATGGAGAGAGAATTGCGACTCTTGTTTGCTTTGGTTCTTTGTCGTTGAGAAAGACTTCGCAAAGAAAGAAATTAACACCTGAATAAAAAATCGCAGCATTCGAGAGTTGATTTTGCAAATTTTCTGGGTTTAATTCGAAATGTTTTCGATTATTGTAGTTGCTATAAGCCTAATGTATTGAAAATAGCTTTTTTATTTTTAATGTTAACTGCAATGCAATCATTGAGCAGTGGTGAATTTAAGCGATTTAGACGATTGACTAAGGAAGCTCCGCAAAACGCCGCAGCGCCCACAGCCCATGCGGCGATCTGCTCATAAAGCAATGGGCCTGGGTGCTGCTGTCGAGAGGCAATCCCAATGCACGCGCAAAGCGGATTTTGTCTATTGCTGCATAGCTTTATCCAAGGCCAAACGCGGTCAGAGAAGCTGTCGTAAAGCGAAGCCCAAACGGCTCTAAGAGCCTAAGCGGTAATTGGGTATTTTGCGCAAGGTCTGCCGCATGCCCATAGAAAAACGACACCATGCAGGCGGGCATGATTGTGGGAAAGCTCGCCCCAACTGGAAGCCGCGCTAAAAAATTATGAACTAATGGCTATTAACCATAGGGGGATTTGATGAAATATTTAAGACGCAAATTTCTAATGACCTGCGTCATGTCTATCTTCGCAACAGGAATTGCACATGCTAGCGAATGGAGTCTTCTAAAAAGTGAATCTTTTATATGCACTGCAAATGATAAATTCTATTGGATAAGTTACGTATCATTAAAAAATGGAGCGCAGAAAAAGATAGTCACCAATAAAGATGATGGATATATTCCATTTAAAAAGGTGGCACTTATGAGTAAATATAACGTTAACGCTGAGTATATTGGAAGCCCAAGCGGGGAGATGGTGGTTCCTGCGACTAATTTGCTTGAGTTTTGGGGGAAGAGCACGGATATCACTATTTTGCCGAATAGAAATTTTAATTTCTATATTGTCCATACTGATATAAGCAAGAGAGAAATTCAATTGATTTCATCCATCGAGAAATTAAAATATGAGTTTGTTTTTGATCTTAATGATCCAATCGAAATTCAAGGTGATTTAAATATCGATCAAAAACCGTGCGCAGATGTTGTAAAATAATTAATCGCCAATTAAATATTTAATAAATCAATTATTTAAATCGAAGAATATGGAGAGGGAATCGCAACCTTCGCTTGTTGTGATTTTTCAAAAGCGATGGATGAAAAGCCGTGTGCGAGATGCAGGCCCTTTGCAAAGCTTCAAAATTCCGTCAAATTTTTGAGACGTTGAAAGCTTGCCTTGGCGAAGTGGCCTGGGGTACGCTGTGCGTTATGAGCGGAATGCCACATGGGGCAATTACTGCTTGCACTGGGTAAAGGAGACGGCCCAGTAATGTTTGGAGTCGCTTCAGGTAAAGCTACCGGGCCGGTGCATCCTACGGGAACTGAGCCGTCTGCGATCAGTGTAGCGAAATAGACGGAAGCAGCCAATAAGATGCGACAGATAGCGTTCTGCATTCCCTAAAAAATTGTACCCTCAATGTGGAAGGCTTGGCTGGTGTAGAAGTTGGAGCGGCCCATGCCTCATGTGTCGAGACTTCTGCTGCCTGCATATCGGTTTTGCAATAGAGGAGCGCCACTTTGGCTGTATCAGCATAAGCGTTAAATGCTGCGAGCCTGCATAAACCAGGCGGTGCAAATATCAATGGGGGGTGTTTGCAATGCCGGTGAGCCGAATTACCGCAAACAGCCCAGGCTGTTTGATCTGGTTGGCCCCAGGGAGCCATCAATACCGGTACTCCTGCCGAGCGCTCAAAGCACTCACGCATCGGCAAGCCTCGCGGGACAACCTGGGGCCAGACGTAATATGTTTGACAGCGATTGGGTTGTCAATGCCAGCAGTTTTATTCTGCTTTACAAAAACTGGATGGATGGTGTGCCGGTTGAAAGGCGGCGACAGGCGAGCGATGGACGAGTGCGCAGTAATATTTCTCTCTTGCTGAGGGTCTGGCCGACAAGTCAGAGCTTATGTTGGCTGCGGCAGGGCTGTAATTACGTGCTATCTTCGGCGCATTCTGACAAGCGGGGACGAGACTCTGGATTAGCCTCGCGGTTCAGGACCCAAGAAGAGAGGAGATTCCCATGTTTCAATTGCGCACTGCCCAGTCTTCTGTACCGGCCAAACAATGGTTGGGTGCCATGGCACTAGGCTTGTTTACCATGCTGGCCGCTGCGCCGGTAGCACACGCCCAGTACGGGCGCGATAGCGAAATTACCTGCGAAAGCGACAACGGCCGCACGCGCGAATGCCGCACGCCTTTCCGCAACCCGGTGGTGAGCCAGACCTTGTCGAACTCGCCTTGTATCGAAGGTCGTACCTGGGGCAACCGGGGCGGCGGCACGGTATGGGTGACCGATGGTTGCCGTGCCCGCTTTGTCGATGCCCGAGGCGGCGGCTGGCAGCAGCCCGACCGCAATGCTGGTTACGGCTCTGCGGTGGTTTGCGAAAGTGACGACGGCCGCACCCGCGAATGCATGGTGCCTGGTAACAGCCGCATGGTGATCTCGCGCCAACTCTCCAACACCTTCTGCCAGGAAGGCCGCAACTGGGGCCAGCGTGGCAACCGCATTTGGGTGACCGACGGTTGCCGCGCCGAGTTTGTGGCGGCTGACGGCCGCGTCAACCCCGGCCGTGGTGGCTTTGGCCAAGGCAGCGAGGTCGTCTGCGAAAGCCAGGACCGCCGCGACAACAGCTGCAACTGGAACGCCCGCTGGGGCCGCCCGCAATTGCTGGAGCAACTCTCGGACGACAGCTGCCGCGAGGGCTACACCTGGGGCTATGACAACCGCGCCAACCGCATCTGGGTAACGCGCGGCTGCCGAGGCCGATTTGGCCGATAAGCTGCGGGCTTGATGTGAGGGGAAAGGCGGCCGAGTGGTCGCCTTTTTCATGGCTGAAAACAAGGCTTAAAGATAAAAGGAGAGGGCCAGGATTGCCCCTCGGCCCACTTCGATGCGGCGCCAGTTGACGAACGCGCTGCACTCCACCAGCGCGCTATACTGGTCAGGGCAGCGGCATTTGAAGGCTTCGACCTCTTGCAACTGCAGCACCATGGTTTGCCCTGGCAGGCAATGGATGTTGCTCATGCCGTCGTCGGGCTCATCCAGGCTGCTCATGCAGTCGATCCAGGCGTTCATGTTGCGACCATAGAACGAAGGGAAGCCGAAGGCCTCAGCAAAAACGCGGTGGAAGGAATCCCAGTCTTCGATGGCGCTGCAATTAATCGTTACTTGCAAGACGGGTGCCGACGGTGTGTTGTTCAAGCCCATCAGGGCACTATAGCGAATCCACCGTGGCTTCTTAACGCCATGCTTGGCCAGAGCTTCCGCCGTTGTGCGGCCTGTGCGTCACAGCACCAAGATCGCCCGAAAGTCATTCACATTGGTGTGCGTGGGGCCGGTGATCAGCAGGTCGCCTAGCGGGGCGAAGAAGCCGTAGGAGTCGTTGCGGTCAAGAAAATGGGTGGGTTTGAGGCCCAGTTGTGCGGCGCGGGCCAAGGTGTCGGGGCTGACGAGGGCGCCGGCGTTGTCTTCCACGCCGTCGATGCCATCGGTGTCGGCCGCCAGGGCCCAGATGCGGGGTTCGGCCTGCAGGGCTTGCGCCAGGCCCAGGCAGAACTCGCCGGCGCGGCCGCCGCGCCCGCGCTCGGTGCCTGGGGTTTGCGGGCGCACGGTAACAGTGGTTTCGCCGCCAGACAATATGACGCAGGGCCGCGCAAACGGCTCGCCCCGGCGCGCTACGGCGCGGGCCAGCGCGGCGTGTACCTTGGCCACTTCGCGCGATTCGCCCTCCATCTCGTCACTCAGCACATGGCAGGCCAGCCCGGCAGCGTGGGCGGCGCTGGCCGCCGCTTGCAGCGATTGTTGGGGCGTGGCGATGAGCTGCACGCTTTGGTTGGCAAAACGCGGATCGTCGGCCTTGGGCGTTTCGAGCGTGCCGCTTTCCAATTGCTTGCGCACGGCGGCGGGCACATCAATGCCGTAGCGGGCCAAGATGGCCAGCGCATCGGCGCAAGTGCTGGGGTCAGGCACGGTGGGGCCGCTGGCGATGACGGAGGGGTCGTCGCCCGGCACGTCGCTGATCAGCAGGCTTACCACGCGGGCCGGGTGACAGGCCACGCCCAGGCGCCCGCCTTTGATGCGCGAGAGGTGTTTGCGCACGCAGTTCATCTCGCCAATATGGGCGCCGCTTTCCAGCAGTTGGCGGTTGATGCCTTGCTTGTCTTGCAGGCTCAGGCCTTCGGCCGGCAGGGTGAGCAGGGCCGAGCCGCCGCCCGAGATGAGGCAGATCACCAGATCGTCAGCGGTGAGGCCTTCGGTCAACGCCAAGATGCGTTCGGCAGCGGCCAGGCCGGCTGCGTCGGGCACGGGGTGCGCGGCTTCTACGACTTCGATGCGCTGCGCCAAACCAGCCGGGCGTGGCGGAATATGGCCGTAGCGGGTAACCACCAGGCCAGACAGCGGCGCGTCTTGCGGCCACAGTTGCTCCAGCGCTTGCGCCATGGCGCCACCAGCTTTGCCTGCGCCCAGTACCAAGGTGCGGCCTTTGGGGCGCTCGGGCAGGTGGGCGCGCAAGCCTTCCAGCGGCAGAGCGCTGCGCACCGCCACCCGGTACAGGTGTTGCAAAAACTGCAAGGGCTGTTGTTGCGGATCGGGCGCTGGCGTGGCGCTGTCTTGGGGCTGGTGCACGTCCAAATAGTGGGCTTGGACGGGAGAGTTGGTGGCGGGGGCGGTCATGGGGCGCTAGCGTGGCAGAAGGCGCGTGCTTTGCCAAGCCTGGCTTGTCCCCTTGGCATGTTGTAGTACGCGGCTGCGCGGATAATGGCGGCCTATGTCATCCCCCAAAGTTTTGTTCGGCTTTCATGCCGTTGGCGTGCGCATGAAGACCGCGCCGCAGTCGATTATCGAAGTCCTGTACGAGTCCACGCGGCGCGATGCGCGCATGCGCCAGTTCATCGAACGCGCCAAAGAGGCGGGGGTGCGCCTGATTGAGGCCGATGCCGTGCGCATTGCCAAGCTGGCCGGCAGCCATGGCCACCAGGGCGTGGCTGCACGCGTGGAGCCTGTGGCGCAAATGCATTCGCTCGACGAGCTGCTGGAGCAGTTGGAAGCCGACGGCGTAAAGAACCCGCTGTTGCTGGTTCTGGACGGCGTGACCGACCCGCACAACCTGGGCGCTTGCCTGCGCGTGGCTGATGGTGCTGGCGCGCATGCGGTTATCGCCCCCAAAGACCACGCCGTGGGCCTGAACGCCACCGTGGGCAAAGTGGCCAGCGGTGCGGCCGAGACCATGCCTTACTTCATGGTGACCAACTTGGCGCGCACGCTCAACGAGCTGAAGGAGCGCAATATCTGGATCATCGGCACCAGCGGCGACGCCGACAAGCACCTCTACCAGATGGACCTGACCGGCCCGGTAGCTTTGGTGCTGGGCGCCGAAGGCGACGGTATGCGCCAGCTCACGCGCAAGACCTGCGACGAGCTGATCAGCATTCCTATGCAAGGCGCGGTAGAGAGCCTGAACGTTTCGGTAGCCAGCGGCGTTTGCCTGTACGAGGCGCTGCGCCAGCGCATTGCTGCCGGCGTGGCGGGTACGGCGTCTGCAGCTTCGGCCCGTTTGTGATGGCGGCTTGGCTGGAATAGCCGAACATCCACAATCCGTAGTCCATAGCAAAAGGCTGGGTCACCCCCAGCCTTTTTTGTTGTGCGTTTGTTTGCGCCTGCCTGTTTGTGCGGGTTCAGCGCGCTCTTTTACAGAGTAGCCGCCAGCGCAGCCAACTGGTCGGCGCAAATGCCCCAGCCTGTGTGAAAACCCATGGCTTCGTGCTGTTGGCGCGCCTCTTCCGTCCAGTGGCGGGCGCGGGCGGTGTAGCGGGTGGCGCCGTCGCCTTCGGGATCGAAAGTGACGATGGCTGTCATGAAAGGCTTGGCGCTGGGCAGCCAGCCGGGGCCGTAGGCATCGGTAAAGACGATGCGGCGGTTGGGCACCAGGTCCAGGTACACGCCGGGGTTGGGGAATTCATTGCCGTCCGGATCGCGCATCACCACGGTGCAGCCGCCGCCGGGGCGCAGATCTTGCTCGATGTGCGCTACCGACCAAGGCTTGGGCACAAACCACTGTTTCAGCAGCGCCGGCTCGGTCCAGCAGCGGTAGAGCTTTTCTGGCGATGCGGCAATTACGCGCTCTATCACCAGGTCATTGGGGTGGCTGCTAGTGTTTTGCATGGCGGGCCTTACTGCGCTGCTGGCGCGGCTACGTTCACCATCCATGGCGTGCCAAAACGGTCTTTCACCATGCCAAAGCCGGGCGACCAGAAGGTGGCAGAAAACGGCATGGTCACTTGGCCGCCTTGGGCCAGTGCGTCGAACACGCGTTGGCCTTCAGCGGCGCTGTCCACGCCAATCGACACCCACATGCCTTGTGGCTTTTGGTAGCCGCCACCGCAGCCGTCGGGCTGGCCGGGCATGGCAGGCATGGTGTCGGAGGCCATGATTGCTTGCGCGCCCACTTGCAGGTGCGCGTGCATGATGCGGTTTTTGGCGGCCTCGGGCAGGGGCGGCATGCCAGCGCTGGCCGGCATCTCGCCAAACGTGCCCTGGTAGACAATCTGGCCGCCAAATACCTGGGCGTAAAAAGCCATGGCCTCTGCGCATTGGCCGTCGAAATTGAGGTAAGGGACAAACTGCATAGGCGGCTCCAAAAAACAAAGTTCATCAAGCACGGTTGGCGAGGAGCGCCTATGGTGCAGCTTCGCAAGCCATCTGTCCATGCCTATCTGTTGAGTCTCGGTAGGCGCATGCCGCTTAAGCATTTGTTAAGCAGCCATGAAAAAAGGGTGCACCAGGCACCCTTGGTTTTTGTGTGTTGGGGACGGGTTCAGTCGTCCAGCTTTTCGCGCAGCACGGCGCCCGTTTCGGGGTGAATCTTGAGCTCTACGCGCAAGCCCTTGGCGTTGGTGGCATCGGCTTCCCACACGCCGTCGTCCAGCTCCAGGTCGTGGATGCGGGTGTAGCCCGCCTGCTGCAGCAGCTGGGTGATCTGCGTGGCGCTCAGCACAGGCGCGGCGGTGCCGTTGTTGTTGCTGGCGTTGCCCGATTGGTGCAGCACTTGTAGCGTGACCGGGTGGATGATCAGCTCGGTTTTGCGGTTGTTGGCGTCGCGCACTTCGGCTTCCCAGAAACCGTCGTCAAACTCCAGGTCGTGCAGTTGGGCAAAGCCTTGGGCTTGCAACTGGGCCTCCACTTGCGCAGCGCCGGGGTAGGTGGTGCCCAGGTCGGACTTGCGGATGGTGACCACGCTGCCATCGGTATCGCTGACGAGCGCATAGGCGCGGCTGCCGTCTTGCAGCGTGACCTTGGCGCTCCAGTAGCCGTATTGTTTTTCCAGATTGTGCGGCGCCACCAGGCCGTGCTGGCTCAAGGTGTTCAGCACTTCCTGGGCATTGAAGGCCTGGGCGGCCAGGGGCAGGGCGCCGGCCAGACCGGCAACAGACAACACCAGGGCAATAGCGGTTTTCTTCATACAAGGCTCCATTAAAAAAACAGGGTTGCAGCACCCAGGGCATGGGGCTGATTCGTGATGGCTGTCAGTATGGAAAACCTTGTCTAAACCAAGCATGAAGCCTTCGTTCATGCAGCGTTTAGCTTGTGCCACGCCATAATGCGGGCCATGTGGCAATCTCGATCCTTGGTGTGCAGCTGGGCTGTGGCGGCGCTGGCCTGTGGGCTGGTGCTGGGCTTGCCCGCGCAGGCGGCCGAGCACGATGCTGTGCGCGCTGGGGTGGCTACGGGCAAGTACAAACCGCTGTCCACCATCTTGAACGAGGTGGCTGCCAGCCATGCTGGCCGCGTGGTAGACGTAGAGACCAAGCGCGGCCCCAAGGGCGAGCTGCGTTACGAGATCAAGCTGGTCGACGCCAAGGGCGGCAAGCAGGAGCTGCTGATCGACGCAGCCACCGGCCAAACCGTGGCCAGCCACGCCAAGGACCGCTCGCAGGCTTTGGGCATGGCCGAGCTGGGCGCGTATTTGGCCGCGCTGTCGCACAAGCACAGCGGCCGCATCACCGATGTGGAGTTTGAGCGCGACGGCCAAGGCCGCGGCGTCTACCAGATCAAGCTCAGCGCCGACCAGGCGGGCTACAGCAAGCTGATCATGGATGCCGCCAACGGCCAGGTTTTGCCGTCGCCGGGCGGAAAAACCAAGAGCGGCGCGGCGATCAAGCCCATTGATGAGCTGCTGCAAGCCCTGGCGCCGCGTTTTACCGGCTTGGTGCTGGAGGTGGAGCTGGAGCACGACGATTCTCAGCAACCGTATTACGAGATTGAATTGCTGCAGCCCAATGGCTCGACCTTGGAGCTGAAAGTGGATGCCCGCACGCTGCGGGTGCTGCAGCAAAAAGTGGAGGACTAGGCTGCAATGCGCATTTTGGTGGTGGAGGACGACGCGGCCCTGGCCGCGCAATTGCAAGAGGCGTTGCAGCGCGCCGGCTTCTCGGTCGATGTGGAAGGCGATGGCGAAGGCGCAGCGTTTGCCGGCACCACCGAGCAATACGATGCGGCGGTGCTCGACCTGGGCTTGCCACTGCGCGACGGCCTGAGCGTGCTGCGCGATTGGCGCGAAGCCGGTTGCCAATGGCCGGTGCTGATTTTGACGGCCCGCAACCGCTGGAGCGACAAAGTGGCGGGCTTTACTGCAGGCGCCGATGACTACCTGACCAAGCCTTTCATGATTGACGAAGTGGTGTTGCGCCTGCGGGCCATGTTGCGCCGCACGGCGGGCAGCGCCACCACCGTGCTCAAGGCCGGTGCGCTGGAGTACGACGTGACTGCCGGGCGCTTTTTGCTGGGTGGCCAGGCGCTGCAGTTGACAGCGCAAGAGCACAAAATCCTGGCCTATCTGATGCACCACCCGGACCGCGTGCTCACGCGCACCGAGATCAGCGAGCATGTGTATGCGCGCGATCTGGACCCGGATTCCAACACCTTGGATGTGCTGATTGGCCGCATCCGGCGCAAGCTGGCCCAGCCCGATCTGCTGGTGACCGAGCGCGGCCAGGGTTTCCGGCTCAACCGCCAGGCGGCGGGCTGACGGCCTGCTGCCCACCGCATGACGGAGCCCTCCACGCCCACTGCACCAGGCCCGGCCCGCCGGCCTTGGTCGCTGGCGGCGCGCATCGCCGTGCTGGCACTAGTGCCCACCTTGCTGGCCACCGCAGCCTTGGGCGCTTGGCTGCGCTACGAGGTGCAGGCCAGCCTGTATGCCAGCATGGCGCGCACGCTCGAAGAGAAATCGCAGCGCATCACCGCGCGCCTGCGCAGCTTGCCCGATGGGCGTGTGCAAGAGGCAGCGGGCAGTGGCGACGAGTTCAGCGCCATCTTCTCGGGCTGGTACTGGCAGCTGAGCACGCCGCAGGCCGTGGCTGCGCCGCTGGCACGCTCGCGCTCGCTGTGGGACCAGGCTGATCTGGTGATGGCCGATTCCGCTGTGTGGGGCAGCCAGCTGCTGCAAAGTGCCACCGGCCCACAGAATGAGCCCTTGCTGGCGCAGCGTTTTGCCGTGCAACTGCCGGGTATTGATCCAGCCGTGGAGCTGCAGGTGTACGGCCCGGCGGAAGCGGTGCAGGCGAGCCTGGGCCGCATTGACCGCATCTTGCTGACAGCCGCGGCTTTGCAAGTGCTGTTGCTGGGTGGCTTGGTGTGGCTGCAACTGCGCGTAGGCCTGGTGCCGCTCAAACGCTTGATTGCGGTGATTGCCGGATTGCGCAAAGGCAGCAGCCAGGCGTTGCCTGCTACGGTGCAGATCGCGCAACTGCCCTTGGGCCCTGATCTGGCGCCACTGCAGCGCGAGCTGGTGGCCTTGGTGGAACAGAACGCGCAGGTGGTGCAGCGTGCGCGCTCGCATGCGGCGGATCTGAACCATGCGCTGAAAAAGCCTTTGTCGGTGTTGACGGCGCAAGCGGGCAGCGCGGCCAGCGTACCCTCGGCCCAGGTGCTGCTGCAAGCCACCGCCATGGCGCGGCTGATCGACCGCTACCAGGCCAGAACGCACAGCGACGCCGTGCATGCACCACTGGCTGCCGGGGCAGGGCAGACGGTGGATGTGCTGGCTTGCGCCCGCCAAATGCTGGCCATGCTGCGCCAACTGCACCAGGCGCAAGAGCTGGATTGGCAGTTGCAGCCCGAGGGCGAAGCCGCCGCTTGGCGCTGGCGCGGCGAGCGCGCCGATCTGGAAGAGCTGCTGGGCAACGTGCTGGACAACGCGGGCAAATGGGCGGCTTCTACCGTGCGCCTCACGCTGCAAACTGCTGGCGCAGGCCGCTTGCGCCTGCTGGTGGACGACGACGGCCCGGGCATGACTGAGGCACAGATGCAGACTGCCGGCGAGCGCGGCCTGCGCTTTGACGAAACCGTGGACGGCAGCGGCCTGGGCCTGGCGATTGCGCAGCAAATTGCCAGCAGCTATGGCGGCGCTTTGCAATTGCGCAAAAGTGCCGCGCTCAAAGGTCTGCAAGTGCAGTTGGAGCTGGGCGGTTTACTCGACTAAGCATGCTGGTACTGCGCTTGGCGTATGCTGCGCGCTCCGTTTTTCAAAAGCTAGTATGACTGTTGCGCCCGCCCATTCCCCCACCGAAGCCGATATCGACCAGGTTCGCCAATGGATTGCCGAGGCGCGCCACATGCTGGTGTTGACGGGTGCGGGCGTGAGCGCCGAATCGGGTGTGCCCACTTTTCGTGACGCGCAGACGGGCTTTTGGGCCCAGTACAGCGCTGAGGAAATGGCCAGCGAAGCCGGCTATCTGGCCAACCCGCAGCGCGTTTGGGACTGGTACCAGTACCGGCGCGAGCTGGTGCGCAAGGTGGCGCCCAACCCCGGGCATTTTGCGTTGGCCAAGTGGCAGCAACAGTACCCTGAGCGCCTGAGCCTGGTGACCCAGAACGTGGACGGCCTGCACCAGCGCGCCGGCAGCCAAGGCGTGCTGTGCCTGCACGGCAACCTGATGGAAGACCGCTGGCTGCTGCGCCCCAAGCCTTGCTGCGACATGCGCTTTACCGAAGACGACGCGCCGCCGCAATGCCCTGGCTGCGGCAACTATGTGCGCCCGGCCGTGGTGTGGTTTGGCGAAAACCTGCCGCGCGCCGAGCTGGAGCAAGCGCAAGACGCTGCCAAGGGCTGCGATGTGATGCTGGTAATTGGCACCAGCGGCAACGTTTACCCGGCCGCTGGTTTGGCGCATATTGCAGCACGCGGCGGTGCCAAGGTGGTGATCATCAACCCGCAGCCCACAGGGCTGGACGAGGTGGCCGATGTACGTTTGCGGGGGGCGTCGGCGGTGTTGCTGCCGCAGCTGTTGCAGACGGCATAAAGCGCGCTGAAATAAAAAAGCGGCCAGCGCCGGAAAACCAGGCGCTGGCCGCATTGGCAGCTGGGTGTACTCAGGCCTCGGCGCTGGCGGCGTTCAGGGTGGCCATGGCGGCGTCGTCGAGTTGCAGGCGGCTGGCTTTGAGCAGCGATTGCAGCTGCTGCAAATTGCTGGCGCTGGCAATTGGCGAGCTGATGCCGGGTTGGCGCATGACCCAGGCCACGGCCACTTCGCCGAGTTCGGCGCCCAGGCGCTGCGCCACTTGCTCCATGGCGGTCAGAATGCCCAGGCCGCGCTCATTCAAGTACAGGCTGGTGGTTTTGGCGCCGCGCGGGCTCTTGCTGGCGTCGGCTGCCGTGCGGTATTTGCCGGTCAAAAAGCCGGCGGCCAGCGAGTAGAAATTGATGACGCCGACCTGGTTTTGCACGCACAGCGGCTGCAGCTCTTTCTCGAACACGGCGCGGTCGTACAGGTTGTAGAGCGGCTGCAGGCTTTCGTAGCGGGTCAGGCGGTGCTTTTCGCTGGTTTGCAGGGCTTCGGCCAAGCGTGCTGCGCTGTAGTTGCTGGCGCCCACGGCGCGCACCTTGCCTTGCTGTATCAGCTCACCGAAGGTGCCCATCACGTCTTCGAGCGGCACGTTCGGGTCGTCGTCGTGCGATTGGTAGAGGTCGATGTAGTCGGTTTGCAGGCGCTGCAGCGAGGCATCTACCGCCTCGCGAATGTATTGGGGGCGCAGGCCGACTTTGCCGTCGCCCATGTCTTTGCCAACCTTGGTGGCCAGCACCAGTTGGTGGCGCTTGCCCGATTTGCGCAGCCATTTGCCGATGACGCTCTCTGACTCGCCACCCTGGTGGCCGGGTGCCCAGCGCGAGTACACGTCGGCCGTGTCGACAAAGTTCATTCCGGCATCGAGCCAGGCGTCAAGCAGGCTGAAGCTGGTGGCCTCGTCGGCCGTCCAGCCAAACACATTGCCGCCAAAGCACAGCGGAGATACCTGGAGCGGCGAGCGGCCGAGCGGGCGCAGGGAAGTGGTCATGGTGGCAGATTTCTCACGGTGATGAATACGCTGGCGGCCATTATCGGCAAGGTCTGCTGGCTGGCAATCAAGTGCATGACAATTTGTACCGAGCAGCGGCTTACGCATGAGCGCATTTGGAATGGCAATGCCAGCGCGCACGGGCATGCGGTGCTCCACCAGCACGAAGCCATGGTGCGCAAAAAACGGCTGCGCTGCCAGGCTGACGTCGGCGCTCAGTTGCGGCAAATGCCGCGTTTGCGCCAAGGCCAGCAAGTGCTGCATCAAGGCCGTGCCCAGGCCTTGGCGGGCCTGGCCGCCGCGTACAAAAAAGTGGTCTATGTAACCGCTGCTTTCCAGGCTGGCATAGCCAAGCATTTGGCCGCCTTGCTCCAGCACCCAAGGCTGCATGGCGTTCATGCGTGCCTGCCAGGTGGCGAAATCTCTGCCCGCCGGCGCCCAGGCCTGGCGCTGCGCCAGGCTGTAGTAGGGCGCTGCCGTTATATGGACGGCAGAGTTGAAGATGTCCAGCAGCGCGGCAGCGTCGCTGCTCTGGTAGGGGCGGATTCGCATTTCAAGAGGGCGGTAGAAGAAGATTTGATGTAGCGCAAGCTGGTTTTGACGATGGTTTCGGGCAGGGGAACCGAGTTTGCCGCGCTATCAAAATTGGGGTACAACCTGCTTACACGCAACAACAAATAGGAGTGATGGCCATGTTCAAGCATATTCTGGTTCCCGTCGACGGTTCGCCCACCTCGATGCTGGCGGTGCAAAAAGCCGCTGGTCTGGCCAAGGCTTTCAACAGCCAAGTCACCGCGGTGTATGTGATTGATCCGTATCCGTTTACCGGCGTCGGCGCTGATTTTGCGTACGGTCAGGCGCAGTACCTGTCGGCCGCCACGTCAGACGCGCATGCCGCGCTGGACACCGTCAAGTCGTCGATGGAGCAAGCTGGCGTGCCGGTGGAGACCGTGATGGGCGAAGGCCATTCGGTGCACGACGGCATCATGGAAGCGGCCAAAACCACGGGTGCCGACCTGATCGTGATGGGCTCGCACGGCCGCCGCGGCCTCGAAAAGCTGGTGCTCGGCAGCGTGACGCAGCGGGTACTGAGCGACAGCCTGATCCCTGTGCTGGTGGTGCGCCAGTAAGCCCGCCCCGCTTCCCCGAGCGATGCCAGAGCGCTGTCCCGTTGCGGGCCAACCAGGCAGTCGCCCTGAAAGACTCCATTGCGGAGTCTTTTTTTATGCCCACCAAAGTGGTGCGTGCGCTAGCGGTGAGCAGCGCAGGATGAGCAGGGGGTTTCTGGCGAACGCTGCCCATTGCGCGACGGGGCAGGGCAACGGCGATTGCCAAGCGCAGCCACGGTTTGCACTGCTTTGGTGCACCCTGATGCACGCCATAGCCAGAGAGTAATTGGTATCTGTTTCAATTGATAAAAATTGTTAAAAGGGTGAGGTTCTTTCCCTAGAATCGAGCCCCTTCAACAAAGTGATTGATCAGGCAACGATGCGTTTTTCTCGACTGGAACAGTTAAGCAGTTTGGTTTTCAGTGCGGCCTTGCTGGCTGGCTGCGGTGGTGGCGGCGGTGAATCCGGCAGCCCCAGCCCGGCACCGGCGCCGCAACCGCCTGTGCAAGTGCCCAGCCCGCCCAGCCAGCCAGAAGAACCCAGCACGCCCAGCCAACCCGAGGTGCCCGAGCAACCCGGGACTCCTGGCACACCGGGCCAGCCCAATGAGGGCGATGGTTCGCTGGGCACACCTTCGCCTTCACCTTCACCTGCGCCGTCGCCTGCACCCATCCCTGCGCCATCGCCATCGCCTTCACCTGCACCTGAGCCGGCACCAGCACCAGCACCAAGCCCGTCACCGGCTCCAAGCCCGGCGCCTACTCCGGCGCCCAGCCCAACGCCTGCACCAAGCCCAACGCCTGCACCAAGTCCTGCGCCTGCTCCAAGCCCAACGCCCACACCTGCACCTAGCCCGGCGCCTGCTCCCAGTCCGGCTCCGACGCCAGCGCCCGAGCCCGCACCAGCGCCCAGTCCCGCTCCTACGCCAGCACCTGAGCCCGCACCGGCTCCAAGCCCGGCACCCACGCCAGCGCCCGAGCCAGCACCCGCTCCAAGCCCGGCGCCCACGCCAGCTCCTGAGCCGGCACCTGCACCCAGCCCAGCGCCGGCTCCTGGCTACCCCGAGCCCACTGGCGCCCTGGTGGCGCCGCTCACGGCCAAGGCTTTTTACGATTTCGACAAGACCGGCGCGGTGCGCGCGGTGCGCAACGACCTGGGCGGCTCGCTGCCCGGCATGGTGCAGTTTGCGCAAGACCACACGGTGGACCCCTCGGGCAACGAAGCCAAGGAGATGCCGCGCCTGACCATGTCGCGCGAAGCCATGGTGCTGATCACGCCCGATCCATCGCTGACCGGCATCAGCGCCATGCAGGTAACGGCTACGCTCAACGGCGCCACGCTGGGCACCATCCAGCTACGCCAGCCCGAGGCCATCTTCCGCTCGGATTACTCAGCCACCGACGGCCGCAGCGATTACGTCTATTCCAAACGCGCCTGGACGGGCGTGCTGCCCTGGCAATGGGTGCAGCCCGGCCTGGAGCTGCGCGTGGCCGACAACCAGAACCGCAGCGGCAGCCTGGCGGCCAAGGCCATCGATTTTGCTGGCGCGGGCGAGCTGGTGGTGCAAAGCATCCGCATCGGCATGCTGACCACGCCCGAGGTCAGCCCTGGCAAGCAGCTGTTCCGCTCCAATCCGGTGAAGGCGGCGACCGACTATTTCCAGACCATTCCGGCTGCCAAGATCACCGCCAGCTATTACGAAGATGTCAGCCTGCCCAAGGTGATGGTGGCTACCGGCGTCATTTACGACAAGGCCAGCGCCGGCAACGGCGGCTGGTATGAGGGAGACATGCGCGAGAACACCGCCAAGTCCACCTTCAGCGTCGGCATCAATATGGCCAACTATGGCGTCACCAGCTCCAGCATGGTCAGCCAGGCCCAGCCGCAGGCCATTCAGACGGCCACCATCCACCACGCTCGCGGCGTGTACGCCAACGGCACCATGCCTCACGGTTACAGCGGCGGCAACAGCATCCTGACGCTCGACAACAGCGTGGGCAACGAGTTCAGCCACGAGATCGGCCACCACTACGGCCTGGGCCACTACCCGGGGCAGAGCGGTGACAACTACTTCTGGTCGGTGCACCACCACGACAGTGGCTGGGGCTATATGGGCCACCGCAAGCGCATGCGCTCGAACATTTTGTGGCAGCGCCCTGTCACCGGTGGCCTGTCCGGCTCGGCGACCTTGGACAACACCTACCGCTTTGCGCCCGATTCGATGGCCGGCGGCGATTTCCAAAGCGCGCTGTCCTCGTACACGCACTACACCGGCTACAGCACCAGGCGCGCCATCCAGCCCGCTATCGGCAACAAAGCCGTGCCCGACAAAGATGCCAGTTCCGGCTACCGCATGTGGAACGCCAGCACGCGCACCATGGAAGACAAGGCGCCGAGCGTGCCAGTGCAAAAAGAGGTTTGGTACAACAACGCCACCACCTTCGCCAAGCCGCGTTTGTATGGCGTGCCGGTAATCACCATTCTCGGCGGCTACGATCCGCAAACCAACAACGCCTTGCTCTACCAGCCGCTGCGCGGCAACTGGGGCAATGTGTTCAATCTGCCCAGCGAGGCTTATGACAAGGACCCTGTAACCCGAAACTGCTGGTTGGACGTAAGCTTTGCCGCTGGCAATACCCAGCGTATTGCCGTAGCAGGTCGGCGCATGAACACCGGCGGCACCTACGTCGCCAACAAACTGCACGTCAACCTGGCCCAGTCCGAAAACCCGACCCAGGCCGTGCTGCAGTGCCAGACCAAGGGCGCACCTGCGGCGGAAACCTTGTACACGCTGGACATTCCGCAGTCCACCACGGCCATGCCAGCGCCGGTGATTGTGGGCAAGGAATACGGTTACTCCGCCTTGCGTGCGGTTGAGCTGCCTGCGCTGGACGCTGCCTTGCAGGCCTTTGCCGGCAAGGAGATGCTCACGCTGAGCGCAGCCAACCAGGTACTGCTCGACAGCTACCGCGACAACGCCAGCGAACTGTCTGCGCCAGCACGCACGCAATTGCAGCGCTACGACGCGCAGCAAAGCCTGGGCCTGCGCCTGAACCGCTGGATGAATGCCTACGCTACCGATCTGGGCAAGGGCGTGACCGAGGCGCAGACCGCCCTGGTCAGCTTTGTGCGCCAACTGGGCTTTAGCGAAACCAGCCTGGTGCCTGCCGCCCAGACCATGACCATGACCAATGGCAACTGCATCCAGAAATACGGCAACAGCGTGCGCGTGGCGGGCAAAGCCTTGTGCACCGGCGGGCCGGACGAGCAGTGGATTCTGGACGCCCGTGGCGCCATCCACAGCCGCAGCGACCTGGGCCTGTGCCTGACCGATCCGGGCAACAGTGGTGGCGACGTGAAGCTCAGCGCCTGCTCTGCCACCAGCGACAACCAGGCCTGGGACACCAGCACCCCCAAGAAGATCACGCGCGGCGGCCGCTGCATGGATTTGAACACCGGCAAGCTCGGCAGTGATGGCACCAACCGCCTCATCGTCTACGGCTGCACGGGCGGCGCCAACCAGCAGTGGAGCGGGCTGGTCAACAGCAACAGCTTGTTGATGACGCTGCTGAGCAACGACAACCTGCGCCTGCTGGCCACCATTCCGCAGAAGTAAGGGCTGCTGCCAAATAAATGGGAGGGAGAGCAGCGTGGGGCTGGCCGCTGGGCCGCCCCACAAAGCTGCCTTGGCGCGCACGGTTTTCGCTGTAGGCGTAAGCTGACAAACCAAGCATTTTTCTGCCACTTTTTATCTGCGGATCGAGCCCAGCATGCAAGCTTTCCCACCTCCTTATTGCGATGCCAACAGCGTTGACAGCACCTTGCGTGCCTACGGTTATGCCGTGCTCAGCCCGGCCGCGGTGGCGCAGTGGGCGGGCTGTGCGGCAGAGCAACTGGCGGCTTTGGTGCCCAGCTGGGATGGCATGCCGGATGACGCTTACCTGAAGGATGGTGGCCGCTACCGCAAGCGCCGCCATTCTTGCTATGTGGTCAGTAATGGCGCAGTGCAAACCGTGCCGCACCGTGCGCACTGGCAGCCGCTGCAATACAACGCTTTGCATGGCGGCATGCAGCGCTGGTTTGAACCGGTGCTGCCCGCTACGCAACAGAACCCGGCCTGGAACCAGCTGCTGCTGGCGCTGGGCCGCAGCGCCAATGCCTTGTTTGACACCACAGCCAACGAGCCCTGGTACACCGAGGCGCACCAGTTCCGTATCGACACCGCCGACGGCATTGGCCGCCCCACGCCGGAAGGCGCGCACCGCGACGGCGTGGATCTGGTGGCCGTGTTTCTGGTGGGGCGCGAAAACATCAAAGGCGGCGAAACCCGCGTCTTCGATGCCAACGGCCCGCAAGGCCTGCGCTTTACCTTGACCGAGCCCTGGTCGCTGATGCTGCTCGACGACGCACGCATGATCCACGAGAGCACGCCCATCCAGCCGCTGGGTGAGGCCGGTGGTCACCGCGATACCTGGGTGGTGACGCTGCGTCGCCAGGCGTTTCAGGGCGACGAGTAATGGGGGATAAAAGTGATTGCCCTGCCGGGGGCAGTCTCTGTTTCCGACCTCAAAATCAGATTCACGCCTTCGGGCAATACTTTGTCTCCGATCTGCGTGGGCACGATGCGTTCAGCCATCTGCTCCATCGACAGTTCTGACGGGTTCATCCAGCTGCTTTGGGCGCCGCTCGATCCAGCTTTCGCGGGCAGCGCTATCCGGCTGCAAGCCTCCCGCACGCAGCACCAGCCGCTCCACACGCCAGTCTTACGTGCTGCCCCTGTAGCTTTTCCCGATCACAGTTGGTAACATATTGCAACAAATGGAAGCCTTTGGCAGCTATCCATCGTTGGCCTGCGTTTCAGATTGTGGGCGCAAGGCATCGTCATCCATCGCAACGGGGGCATCGCATGTTCGACGCACGCAAATTCACGCTCGCAATTTCAGCTTCGGCTTCGCATTCGGTTTTGGCTTTACTCGCCTGTTTGGCATTGGGCGCAAGCGTGACTGCGCATGCAGCGACATCAGCCATCAGCGCGTCGGTGCAGGCTGACCGCATCACCTGGTCATCGACCCAGCCCTATGGCACCGCCACGCTGCGGTTGGCAAGGCCCGGCGGTCAAGTGGTCGATATTCCACTCGGCCCCTCGGGACTCGAGTTCAAGCTTCGGCAATTGCCTGGGCTGACGGATGGCAACTATGTCTACGAGCTCACGCTCACCCCGCCAGCCAACATGCCCGCCGCACAGGCGCAGGCCTCCATTCAGCAACGCGTGATTTCCGGCGCGTTCACGCTCGCGAGCGGTCAGTTGGTTTTGCCCGCAGCAGGCATCTCCGGCAAGGCTTCCAGCCCGATGACCAAGGCGGCCGTGTTGGCAGACGACCAGATTGTGCAAGCCAGCCTCTGCGTGGGCAGTGACTGCGTCAACAATGAATCTTTCGGCTATGACACCATCCGTCTGAAGACGGCCAGCCCGCGCATCCACTTTGATGACACCAGCTCAAATGCGGGTTATGCCGCCAACGACTGGCGGCTGTTGGCCAACGATGGCGGCAGCGACAACTTTGCCCTGGATGACGCCACCTCCGGCAACCGCATCTTCAGCGTGACGGCGGGTGCGCCGAGCAATAGCCTGTACGTTGCGGCCAACGGAAAGATCGGTTTGCGGACCGCCACGCCGGGGCTCGATATTCATGCAGTGACAGGCAACACGCCCGCCATTCGGCTGGAGCAGACTAATGCGGGTGGCTATGTGCCGCAGACCTGGGATATCGGTGGCAACGAGGCCAACTTCTTCATCCGCGACGTCACCGGTGGCAGCAAACTGCCGCTGCGCATTCGTCCCGGCGCGCCCACCAGCAGCGTCGATATTGCATCCACCGGTTTTGTAGGAATGGGGATTATCAGCCCCAGTGCTGCATTGCACATCCAGCGCAGCAATGGCCAGGCCAAGCTGCTGGTGGATGAAGCCAGCACCACGGCTGCCACCCGGACCTTGCTTGAGCTCTCCAACAACGGAGCAGCAGCAATACGCTTCACTACCGGCACCAATGCTGGCTGGGACATGGCCGCTGGCAACGAGTTGACGCTGGCCACGCAAGGCGCTGCAACGCCGCAGTTCTCATTGCAATCCAATGGCAACCTGACCATCACCGGCACCCTCAGCAACGGCTCCAGCCGTCTGCTGAAAACAGGCATCGTGCCGGTTGACGGGGCTGCGTTGCTCGACAAAGTGCTGGCATTGCCGATCTACCACTGGCGTTACAAAACCAGCCCCGCGCAGGAGTTGCACGTGGGGCCGATGGCAGAAGACTTCCGGCAAATGTTCCATCTGGGACACGATGACCGCAGCCTCGCTCCCGCCGACTTGGCCGGGGTAACACTCGGCGCCGTGCAAGCGCTGGCGCAGAAGGTGAGCGAGCGTGATGCCGACATCGCCGACATCAAGGCCCGCATCCAGGCACTGGAAGCGTTGGTGGCCCCCACTGGCAATCGCTGATCGGGGCGCAGCATGGCACATCCGATCCTTTTCAAGACACTGCGGCCAAGCCCGCAACGGCTCGCTTCCGCGTTGATGACGCTCTTGCTAAGTGGCTTGCCCCTGCACGCAAGCCTTGCGCAGGCAGCGAGCACCACTCAATCCACGCCACTGAGCATCAGCTCCACGGTCACCGCTACGCATCTGACATGGCAGGCATCATCAGCACATGGCGCTGCCACGTTGCGACTGGCCTCCAGAAGTGGCGAATGGCTGCGAGACATCCCACTACCTGCCAGCGCCTTGGCCCTGTCGGCACACGATGCGGCCCTGCCCGACGGTGACTACATCTACGAGCTGACACTGGCTCCCGCCCTCAACGCAACGCGCAACCGGACAGCAGATGAAAGTGCGGCTCCAACACCGGCCAGCCTCCCCCAAGGCGCAGCGCAATCCGGTTACGTCAGCGTGCGCGCTGGCCGCTTCGTGCTGCCAGTTGCGGAGACGTCCGATCCAAGCGTGGTAACGAAGAGCGCCACGCTGGTCAAAGACGTTGTGGTGGCTGAAGACTCCATCGTGCAAGGTCGCTTCTGCGTGGGCCTCGACTGCGCCACCAGTGAAACCTTTGGCAGCGATACGCTGCGCTTGAAGGAAAACAACACCCGCCTCAAGTTCGAAGAGACCCGCACCACACCTGCGCCAACCCACGTGTGGCAAATCATTGCCAATGATTTAGCAAGCGGCGGTGCCAACTTTTTGGGCATTGAAGATGTCACCGGCGCGCTCATGCCCATTCGCTGGATGGCTGGCGCACCTGCCAACAGCCTGTTGATTGATGCACAAGGTCGTCTTGGTGCCAGAACCGCCACACCGGCCCAGGACACACACATCCGCACCGGGGACACGCCGGGCATTCGCTACGAGCAAAACACCACCAGCGGCTTTACACCGCAAACCTGGGACGTGGCCGGCAATGAAGCCAACTTCTTTGTGCGTGACCAGAGTTCCGGCAGCCTTTTGCCTCTGCGCATTCGTCCGGGTGCACCGCAATCGAGCCTGGACATTGCCAGCAGCGGCTCGATCGGCCTCGGCACCCCACGCCCCACCGCCGCCTTGCATGTGCGCCGTGCGGATGGCAATGCCAAAGTACTTGTTGAAAACACCACCACAGCCAGCACCAGCCCCGTGGTGGAGCTGAAAAACGATGGCCCGGTGGTGGCCGCTTTGCTACGCGGCTCGCCAACCACCCGCTGGACCACCACGGCAGACAGCGCCGACTTCCGCTTTGCCGGTGACTCGGGTGCGACGGCACTGGCAGTACAAGCCAATGGCGATCTGACGGTGCCCGGCATTCTGAGCCAGGGCTCAAGCCGCTCGCTCAAACATGACATCACGCCCGTGGGTGTCGAATCGATCCTGCAAAGCGTGCGAGAACTGCCGGTCTATGCCTGGCAATATCTGAGCGACCAAAACGCCAGCACACACTTGGGGCCGATGGCCGAAGACGTGCACCAAGCCACGCAGTTGGGCGAGAGCCCCCGCCGACTCGCACCTAGCGACATCGCCAGCCTCGCCACAGCCGCAGTGCAGGCGCTGAGCCAGCAATTGGCAGCGCGTGATGCCGAACTCAACGCCTTGCAACAGCGCTTTCTGGAGTTGGAATCGCGCTTGACCCGACAACTCAGGAGCCAGCCATGACCCGACTGACTCCCAAGCCCTGCAATCGCCTTGTCCGCCCTGTTGCGCGAGCTTGGTTTGCTGGCGCCGCGCTGCAACTCTCAACGATTAGTTGCGCTCTGGCGCAGGCCTTCACGGTGACGCCATCGACCATCGTCATGCCCGCATCAGGCGACGCGATCAACGTCACACTGGTCCCCTCGGGCGGCATTGCCCCTTATCAGTACATCCTGAGTACTGGGCGTCTTCCGGCGGGCGTCAGCCTGTCGAGCGCTGGCGTGCTCAGCGGTACGCTGGCGGAAACCTCGCCCGCATTCACGATCACCGTGGCCGATGACCGGGGCGCGGAGGTGGATGTGCTCGCCAAGGTGATCACCATGACACCGCCCGCCGCGCCCTTCACCGTAGGCACCAGCCCTGGCGCCGTGCTCAGCGCTGCGGGTGGCTCCGGCCCCTATCAGTTTGTGCTGGCCCCCGGAAGCAGCATGCCGCCCGGCCTCACCTTGAATCCCGACGGCAGCCTGAGCGGCGCAGCCACAACGGCAGGCACCTACACGGTTCCCATCGTCGTCACGGACAGCGCTGGTTCCAGCGTGACCGTCAACGTGACCTTCACCGTCAATGCGGCGCCCGTCGTGCTCAGCTTTGCGGCACCGCCCGTCATGACTGTGGGCATCCCGTCCAGCACTACGCTGGCTGCCTCGGGCGGTAGTGCGCCGTATCAGTTTGCGCTCACCAGCGGCGCTCTGCCCGCAGGGCTGACCCTGAACGCTGACGGCACCGTCACTGGCACGCCCAGCGCGGCAGGGTCTGCCAGCGTCACCATCACGGTGACAGACAATGCAGGCGCCAGCACACCTAACACAGTCACTTTCACCGTGAATGCGGCACCGATTGTGCTCAGCATTGCTGCGCCTCAGGTCATGACCGTTGGCAGCCCCGTCAACATGGCTCTGGCAGCGTCGGGCGGGAGTGCGCCCTATCAGTTTGCGCTCACCAGCGGCACGCTACCCGCAGGATTGACGCTGAACGCGGACGGTACCGTCACTGGCACGCCCAGCGAGGCAGGGACTGCCAGCGTCACCATCACCGTTACGGACAATGCGGGCGCCAGCACGCCCAATGCAGTGACCTTCTCCGTGAACGCAGCCCCCGTAGTGGTGGTCATCAGCATTGCAACGCCACCGGCGATGACGGTAGGCAGCCCGGCCAATGTGGCGCTCGTCGCATCTGGCGGCACGAGTCCCTACCGGTTTGCACTCACCAGCGGCAGCCTGCCCGCAGGTTTGACGCTCAACCCGGACGGTACCGTGACAGGCACGCCCAGCGTGGTGGGATCGTCCTCCGTCACCATCACGGTGACCGACAACGCAGGAAACAGCACGCCCAATCCGGTGACCTTCGCCGTGAATGCAGCCCCTGTCCCCGTGAGTCCGGCACCGGTGCCCTGGAACGCGCCGTGGGCGCTGTTCTCCAGCGCAGCGCTGATCTTGCTCGGACGAGCGTTTACGCGACGTAAGGGGAGTTCGAGGCAGCCTTAACCGGCACAGCCGAGCAGTCTGCAAGAACAGGTGCCGGGCAGCTGAAAAATGGAGATGAAAAAAAGCCAATGCAGAAACACCTGCATTGGCTTTTTGTTTGTTTGAAGGCGGTGGCTTTACTGGATGGCAGCGCCCGAGGATTCGACGATGGCCTTCGATTCCTTAAAGTCCTTTTGGAAGAACTTGTCAAAATCGGCCGCCGACATGGCTTGTGGCTCGGCGCCCTGGGCCTGGATAGCTTCTTGCACGGCCTTGTCGCCGAGCAGCTTGTTCACTTCGGTGTTCAGCTTGGTGACGATGGGCGCGGGCAGGTTCTTGGGGCCGAAGAGGCCGTACCAAGTGCTCACGTCAAAGCCCTTCATGCCCAGCTCAGCCACGGTCGGCACATCGGGCAGTGAGGAGCTGCGCTTGGCCGAGGTAACAGCCAGCGGGCGCAGCTTGCCGGCCTTGATTTGTGCAATGGCCGAGGGCACGGAAGACACCAGCAGATCGACGTTGCCCGAGAGCGTATCGACCAGCGCCGGGCTGGAGCCCTTGTAAGGCACGTGGGTGAGCTTGACGCCCGCAGCCTTCTCGAACAACACACCCGCAATGTGGATGCTGGTGCCGTTGCCGGGCGAGCCGTAGGTGACCTTGCCGGGATCGGCCTTGGCGGCGGCGATCACGTCGTTCAGGGTTTTGAACTTGCTGGTTTCGGCCGTGGCGATGATGACGGGCGAGTAGGCCACGTGGGCAATCGGCGTCAGATCGGTCGAAGGGTTCCAGGGCAGGCCTTTGTAGAGGTAGTAGCCCAGCACCACATTGTCTTTTTGGCCCATCACGATGTCGTAACCCGTGGGCTGCGCCTTGGCCGCTTCGGTGATGCCGATGGTGCCGCCCGCTCCGGCGCGGTTGTCGGCCACCACCGTCCAGTGGTTTTGCTCGGTCAGCTTTTGCGCGATGATGCGCGAGAGAATGTCGGTGCCGCCGCCCGGTGGGAAAGGCACGATCAGGCGCACTGGCTTGCTGCCGGGGTAGTCGGTGGCCGGGCCTTGTGCCTGGGCCAGAGAAGCAGCGCCCAAGGCTACAGCCACGGCACCGTATTGCAATACTTGTCGAATCATCGGGTTTGTCTCCTGGTGAGATCGCACCTTCGCATGCCGGCACACGCTCGGTGCTGCAAGGAGGGGGTTAAATGCTGTCAGATCGGTGATGATGTATGCCATCCCGCCAAGCTGGTTATTCTAGGGGGTGTGACAAGCCTGTGACTGCGGGCTTGTCCCAGGCGGCGCGGTGCTCCATTGGGGCCTGCGAAATGCACGCAGCCCCTCGTGCCCAATTGCGAAGGCCGGGCAGGGTGTTTCGGCCTTGTTCAAGGAGAAGTGGAATGCAGACCAAGCACATCAGACACCTGGCATTGGCAGCCAGCCTGCTCGCCAGCAGCGCAGTGTCCCAAGCCGCGTTGGCCGTGGGTGCCAGCGCACCGGTGTTCAACACGCAATCGGCCATGGCCGGCAAGGCGCAGCCGTTTGACATGGCAGCAGCCTTGGCCAAAGGGCCTGTGGTGCTGTACTTCTTCCCCAAGGCTTTCACGCAGGGCTGCACGATGGAGGCCCATGCGTTCGCTGAGGCCACGCCGCAGTTCGCGGCGCTCGGTGCCCGCGTGGTGGGCATTTCGCACGACGACATCGCCACCTTGCAGAAGTTCTCCACTGAAGCCTGCCGCGACCAGTTCGTAGTGGCCTCCGACCCAGAGGCCAAAACCATCCAGGCCTACGACGCAGGCTCGGCCGCGCGGCCGGGCACGGCTTCACGCATTTCGTATGTGATTGCGCCCAACGGCAAGGTGCTGTTTGTCCATGAAGGCAGTGATCCGCTGGAGCATGTGCAGCGGACGCTGAAGGCGGTGGAGGCTTGGAAGGCAGGGGCGAAGAAATAGGCGTTGTCACCTTTGCGTGGCGTGGTGCTTAGCTGCGCGAATCGCAAAGGAGCATGCCAGCAAACAAAAAAGCGCGGACTGCTCCGCGCTTTGGGCATTTGTTGAGGGCGTTCAGTCCAATTGCTTGAAGCCTTGCCAGATCCGCAACCGCAAGCCATTGGCCACCACCAGCAGACTCACGCCCATATCGGCCACTACCGCCATCCACATGCTGGCGTTGCCGGTGAGCGCCAGTCCGAAGAAGATGACTTTCACGCCCAGGGCCAGGCCAATGTTCTGCCACAGCACGCTGTGCGAGTAGCGCGAGAGCGCGATGGTTTGCGGGATGCGGCGCAGGTCGTCGTTCATCAGCACCACGTCGGCGGTTTCCATGGCCATGTCGGTGCCGTGTGCGCCACCCATGGCAAAGGCCAGGTCGGCTTTGGCCAGTGCGGGTGCGTCGTTGATGCCGTCGCCCACCATGGCGGTGGGGCCGATGGCGCTTTGCATTTCACCCAGAATGCGCAGCTTATCCTCGGGCAGCAGATTGCCTTGGGCTTGCACAATGCCGGCCTGCTTGGAAATGGTGGTGACGGTGGTGCTGTTGTCGCCGCTCAGTACCACGGGTTGTACGCCTTCGGTTTGTAGCAAGTGCACGGCGGCGGGCGCTTGTTCGCGCAACGGGTCGGCCACGGCAAACAGGGCGGCAGCACCATCTTCGCTGGCCAGGGCGGTGACGGTGCGGCCTTGTTGCTCGTGCACGGCCATGGCGGCTTGCACGGCTTCGGTGGCGATGGAGCGCTCGCGCAGCAAGCGCAGATTGCCCAGCATCCAGCGCTTGCCGTGCACGACGGCTTCGGTGCCGCGGCCGGGCAGGGCTTGTACCTCGCTGATCTCGTTGTCGGCCGTCTGGCCGGCTTGCAGACCGGCGGCGATGGCACGCGATACCGGGTGGTCGGAGCGGCTGGCCAGATGCCAGGCAATGTGGGCCAGCTCATCTTTAGCGTCGCCCGTGTTCAGTGTTTGCCATTCCACCAGCTTGGGTTGGCCAGTGGTAAGGGTGCCGGTTTTGTCCAACGCAATGGCGCGCAGGTTGCGTGCGCTTTCCAGCGCGCTGCCGCCCTTGATCAGCACGCCGTTTTTAGCGGCCACGGTGAGTGCGCTGACCACAGTGACAGGCGTGGAGATGACCAGCGCGCATGGGCAGGCGATCACCAGCAAAGCCAGTGCCTGGTAGGCAGACTGCGTCCAGGTCCAGTCCATGGCAAAGGGCGCAATTACGGCCAGCGCAATGGCCAGCAACAAGATGATGGGCGTGTAGATGGCGGCAAAGCGGTCGACAAAACGCTGTGTCGGCGCTTTGGCGGCCTGCGCTTGTTCGACGGCGCGCACGATGCGGCTGATCAGGCTTTGCTCGGGCGCGGCGTCCACGCGCATTTGCAGCTCGGCGTGCTGGTTCACGCTGCCGGCATAGAGCGGGTCGCCAGCGGCTTTTTCGGCCAGGGCGCTTTCGCCGGTGATGGGTGCCTGGTCTACCGCGCTCTGGCCTTGGGTGACGGTGCCGTCCAGCGGCACGCGCGCACCGGGCGCAATGCGCAGCACCGCGCCCATGGGCACATCGGCTGCCAGCATGCGTTGTGTGCTGCCGTCGGCTTGCAGCACATCGGCTTCTTGCGGTGCCAGGTTCAAGAGGTCGCGGATGGCGTTGCGGGCGCGGTCCATGGCCATGTCTTCGATGCGCTCAGCCGCCGCATACAGCGCCATCACCATGGCGGCTTCGGGCCACTGTCCAATCAGGAAAGCGCCAGTCACCGCTACCGCCATGAGCGCGTGGATGCCGAGCTTGAGCTGCATCAGCCCTTGGATACCGGCCTTGTAGACGCCCAGGCCCGACAGCGCAATGGCCAGCACCGCCAGCGCCATGCCGCCGTAGTGCAGCAGCTGGTAGTTGGCGCTGCCCGGTTGGCCGCTGGCCCAGTGGCAGGCCTCTGCCACCACGGCCGCTACCAAGGCGGCGCCAATACGGCCCCAGCCGGGCAGGGCGCCGTGGTCGTGGCCATGGTCGTCATGCTCGCCATGCTCATCGTGGGCATGGTCGTGGCCGCTGTGGTCGTGGGCATCGGCAGGCGCGGCCTTGCGCATGCCGAAGCTCAGGTCGATGGTGCCGCAGTCGGTGCAGCCTGCGGCCTGTTTGCTGCCGGTGGCGCAGCTGGCGGCTGCAGGGCGAGGCTGGTGTTGGTGCTCATGACCGTGGTCGTGCTCATGCCCGTGCTCATGCGGGTGCGAATGCACATGCGGGTTCAGGTTTTTATCGCTCATGCCATGATTGGAAACCTTGAAGTCACTTGAATGTCAAGCCATGGCCGTTGCTTCTGCTCCCACCGGTGTTTACAAGATTGGCGAGGCCGCTGCGCGCTCGGGCGTGTCGGCGGCCAATATCCGCTATTACGAGAAAGAAAAGCTGCTCAGCGCCGGCACGCGCAGCGCCAGCAGCTACCGCTTGTACAGCGATGCCGATATTCACCAGCTGCGCTTTATCCGCCTGTGCCGGGCCATGGACATGTCGCTGGACGAGGTGCGCAGCCTGCTTGCCCTCGATTGGCACAGCAGCGATGACTGCGCAGCTGCACGCAATACGGTCGACGAGCACTTGCACCACGTACGCGAGCGCTTGCAAGAGCTGCAGACGCTGGAGAAAGAATTGGTGGCTTTGCGCGATTGCTGCGACGGCAACTCAGGCGTGTGCCACACCATTGAGGCACTGCACCGCCGCGCCGATGCGCAAGACCTGGAAGCGCAGACCAGCTCGCCGGTCAAGCGCCATGTTTGATCGACGGTAGCGTGGGTCGCCAGTAATGTTCAGGCGCGCAGCAGCGCAGCATCCACTTCGTCAAAGCTGCGCTCCATCTGCGGCGATGGGCGCTTGCCCAGCAGGCTGACGACGACGATTGCCACGCTGGCCAGCACAAAGCCGGGCACGATTTCGTAGAGCTTCCAGCCCAGCATGGGGTCGAGCCAGCTCTTCCACAACACTACGGTGACGGCGCCCACCAGCATGCCGGCGAGGGCGCCGTTGCGCGTCATGCGTTTCCACAGCAGCGAGAACAGCACGACAGGGCCGAAGGCGGCGCCAAAGCCGGCCCAGGCGTAGGCCACCATGCCCAGCACCTTGGCGTCGGGGTCGGCCGCAATGGCGATGGCGATCACCGAGATCAGCAACACCATGGCGCGGCCGAACCAGACCAGCTCGTGCTGCGTGGCCTGTTTGCGCAAAAAGGTTTTGTAGATGTCTTGCGTGAGCGCGCTGGAGCACACCAGCAATTGGCAAGAGAGCGTGCTCATCACCGCAGCCAGAATGGCGGCCAGCAGAATGCCGGCGATCCAGGGATTGAAGAGTTGTTTGGCCACTTCGATGAACACGGTTTCTGCATTTGCGGTCACACCTGCCGCTTGCTCCGGGCGCGTGCCGAAATAGGCAATGCCGAAATAGCCCACGGCCACTGCGCCGGCCAGGCACAGCACCATCCAGGTCATGCCAATGCGGCGCGCGTTGGGGATGGTGGCCACCGATTCGGCGGCCATGAAGCGCACCAGAATGTGCGGCTGGCCAAAATAGCCCAGGCCCCAGGCGAGCAGGGAGACGATGGCGATGGTGTCGAGCTTGGCCAGCATGTCCAGCGCGCCGGGGCGCACGGTTTGCACTACGGCATTGCTGGCGGCTACGCCACCGTCGGCGTAGATGACCATCAGCGGCGCCAGGATGAGCGCAGTGATCATCAGCGCGGCTTGGATGGTGTCGGTCCAGCTCACGGCCAGAAAACCGCCGATGAACACATAGGCAATGGTGGCTACCGCGCCCACCCACAGTGCCACGTGGTACGGCATACCGAACATGCTCTCGAACAAGCGAGCACCGGCTACCACGCCCGAGGCGCAGTAGATGGTGAAGAACACCAGAATGACGACCGAGGTGAAGATGCGCAGCACATTGCTGCTGTCTTCAAAGCGGTTGCTGAAGTAATCGGGCAGGGTGAGCGCGTTGCCGACTTTCTCGGTGTAAACGCGCAAGCGCGCCGCCACAAAACGCCAGTTGAGCCAGGCGCCAATGCACAGGCCGATGGCGATCCACGACTGCGACAGGCCCGAGAGGTAGACCGCGCCGGGCAGGCCCATGAGCAGCCAGCCGCTCATGTCCGAGGCGCCGGCCGAGAGCGCGGTGACAAAGCTGCCCAGGCTGCGGCCGCCCAGAATGTAGTCCGACAGGTTGCTGGTGGCGCGGTAGCCGAGCCAGCCGATCAGCATCATGCCGCACAGGTAGATCGCAAAAGTCACCAGGGTAGGGGTGTTGGCCGTCATGGCAATAGCTCCGAATCGCGCCGCTGGCGCGAAGCTGGGTGAGGGAGTGGTTCAACGGCCAGCAACAAGCGCAGTGCGGCCTTGGGGTCAGACGGAGAACGTAGAGTGCTATCAAATAAATAGCTTCCTGAGCCCGCTGATAGTGTGTAAAGCCGCGCATTTTAGCGGCTGCTCACAAACAACCTGGTAGAAACCCTAGGGGTAAAGCGGGCAGCGGCCAGGCGCCGGCCCAGCGCTGCGCGGCCGGGTGGATCGCCTATCATGCGCACATGTTGACCAGCCTGCTCCAACCCCAATGGCCAGACCGTCTGTGGCGCACGCTGCAGCGCTGGGCCGTGGCGTGGTGGCGCATTGTGTATTTGGGCGCGGCGGTGATGGTGATGCTTTTGTCGCCCAGCAGTTATGTGCGGCAGACGCGGGGCCGCATGCTGCGCCGCATGTATGTGGATACGGCGCCGATTCTGGTGGGCTTTACCGCTTTGGCAGCGCTGCTGTGCCTGGTGATTGCGCGCATCGTCATCGTCACGGCCGGCAGCTATGGCTTGTCGCGGGTGGCGGTGGAGATGGTGATCCGCGTGCTGGTGCTGGAGCTGATTCCGCTGACCGCCGCGCTGTTTGTGGCCATGCGTTGCTCGATACCCGCGGGCGCGGCGCTCACCCGCATGCGCGAGGATGGGCATTTCGAGCGTCTCCGTGCCCAAGGTCTGGACCCGGTGCGCACCGAAATGCTGCCGCTGGTGGTGGCAAGCATGTACGCCTCGGTCACGCTGGCGGCCTTGTCTTGCGTGGTCTCGCTGGTGATGGTGTATTTCAGCGTCTACGGCTTCAATCTGATGGGGCTGGAGTTGTATACGCGCATGTTCGGCAGGGTCTTCACGCCCATGGTGACCTGGCTTTTCGGGCTCAAAACCTTGCTGTTCAGCCTGGCCGTGGCGCTGATTCCCACGGCTTCGGCCATGTACCGGCCCTACGGCATGCGTGCCGACGAGGTGCTGGGCCCGGAATCCGATCTGTCCGGGCTGGCGCGCATGTTTGCTGTGCTCTTGCTGATCGAGGTGGCGTCGCTGCTGGGTAATTACTATTGATTACTTCTGCCGCCAAGCAGGTAAAGCTGGCGCGGCAACGCCCGGCCGGCCCGCGCGCTCACTACAATCGCGCTTGGCCGCGCACTGCGGCGGGCTGGCAGTAGCGAACCGGGGGCGGTCGTATTGCAGCCACAAAACCTAGGGATTCGGCGGTTGCACCTCTACAATGTGGCGCAACTGGTTCAAATACATGAAGATACTGCTTTGTAACGATGATGGTTATCAGGCGCCCGGCATCGTGGCGCTGTATGAGGCGTTGAAGACGCAAGCAGATGTCGAGGTAGTGGCGCCCGAGCACAACAACAGCGCCAAGTCGAACGCCCTGACCTTGAACTCCCCTTTGTACGTGCACCGCGCGGCCAACGGCTTTCGCTACGTGAACGGCACACCGGCCGATTGCGTGCATATCGCGCTGACCGGCCTGCTCGGCTACCGGCCCGATCTGGTGGTATCGGGCATCAACAACGGCGCCAATATGGGCGACGATACGATTTACTCCGGCACCGTGGGCGCGGCCATGGAAGGCTATCTGTTCGGCATTCCGGCCATGGCTTTTTCGCAGATCGACAAAGGCTGGGGTGAGCTGGCATCGGCTGCACGCAAAGCCGCTGAGCTGGTGCAGCAGTTTGACCGGGCGCAGCTCGTGGGCAACAAGCCCTGGTTGCTGAATGTGAACATTCCTAATTTGCCGTACGAGCAGATCCAGCCGGTCAAGCTGTGTCGCCTGGGGCGGCGCCATTCGGCCGAAAAAGTCATCACCCAGACCAGCCCGCGCGGTGAAACCATGTACTGGATTGGCAATGCCGGCCCAGTGCTGGACAACGCCGAAGGCACGGATTTCCACGCCACGGCGGCCGGCCATGTGTCGGTCACGCCGCTCAAGGTCGACCTCACCGACCACCAGAACCTGGTGTACTGGGCACAAACCGCAGCCACGCTGCGCCACGCGAATGCCGAGGTGCTTGGGTGAGTCTGCGCAAACCAGGTTTTCCCGCCCGTGGAGCCATGCCTGCCCGCCAGGCGGCGCAGGCCGCCACCGTGCACCGCGAGTGGGCGCGCTTGCCCGCCGAGCTGGCACCGGTGCCGATGGCCGTGCAGGAAACCCTGGGTGTGGAAACGGTAGATTTCACCTCGGCCCGGCTGCGCATGGTGCAGCGTCTGGCGGCTGCGGGCATTGAGCACACACGCGTGCTCAAGGCCATGAACTCAGTGCTGCGCCACCAATTTGTCGACAGCGCGCTGGCCGTACAGGCTTACCAGGACACGAGTTTGCCCATTGGCCTGGGGCAAACCATTTCCAAGCCCAGCATCGTGGCGCGCATGTGCGAGCTGCTGGCGAACGCGCCCGGTGGTGGCGTGGCGCAAGGCCGCATTCTGGAGATTGGTACCGGCTGCGGTTACCAGGCGGCGGTGCTCAGCCTAGTGGCCAAAGAGGTGTACACCATTGAGCGCCTGCGTGCGTTGCATGAAAAGGCCCGCGTCAACCTGCGCCCGCTGCGCCTGGCGAACGTGCACCTGATTCTGGGTGACGGCATGCTAGGTTTTGCCAAGGGCGGGCCCTATGCAGGAATCATTTCGGCTGCCGGTGGCGATGAATTGCCACAGGCCTGGTGCGAGCAACTGGCCGTGGGTGGCCGCTTGGTGGCACCTATCATGGGCCATGGCGGACAGCAAGTTTTGCTCGTGGTAGACCGCAGCGCTGATGGGTTTCAGCGCACGGTGCTGGAGCATGTTCATTTCGTGCCTCTAAAATCGGGGCTCGGTTAACAAGGATAGGTATGTTGGATTCACGTGGTTTTTTAACGTGGGGAAGCAGTTTGATTGCGGCCGCCGTCTTGGCGGGCTGCGGTGGTACATCGCTGAACAAGGCACCGGTGGAAGACCGGGGCACATCGACCGGGCGCACGCCCAGCTCCACCAGCAGCACCACGCCAGCCAAGGTGGATCCGGCCACGCTGCCGGGTGCCGAGAACGCTGGCAAACCTGGTTACTACACCGTCAAGCCGGGCGAGACGCTGATGCGCATTGCCTCGGACCACGGCCAGAACTGGCGTGACATTGCGCGCTGGAGCAATCTGGAAAATCCGAACGTGATCGAAGTCGGCCAGGTGCTGCGCGTAGTGCCGCCTACCTCGTCTACGGTAACGGCAGCTGCGCCTGTGGCGCCGGCAGTGGCGGGTTCGGCCTCGGCTTCGGCAGCTCCTGCACCCGCACCAGCCCCGGCGGCAGCAGAACCTGCTGGCCCGGCTGACAGCAGCATTGCCTTTATCTGGCCTGCCTCGGGCACGGTGGTGGCCACCTTTGACGACGCCCGCAACAAGGGTGTGGACATTGGCGGCAAGGCCGGCGACCCGGTGGTGGCGGCGGCCGACGGCCGTGTGATCTATTCCGGTGCCGGCCTGCGTGGCTACGGCAACCTGATCCTGATCAAGCACAACAACACCTACCTGACCGCTTACGCGCACAACCAGACCTTGCTCGTCAAGGACGACCAGGTGGTGCGCAAGGGCCAGAAGATCGCCGAAATGGGCAGCTCCGATGCCGATCGCGTCAAGCTGCACTTCGAGGTGCGCCGCCAAGGCAAGCCGGTCGATCCGTCGCGCTACCTGCCATCGCGTTAATGCCGCGCTCCAAAAACGAGCCGACGCTGCCTGCCCAGGCTGCCAGCGTCGGCTCTTTGATTTCTGAGGGTGCCGACGCCGAACAGGACGAGGGCAGCGAAGATGCCGCCGCCGACCTGGGCGCGGGCGAATGGGAAAGCCGCAACGTGGTGGCGGCCGTGGCCGACCACGGCCTGCGGCTGGACAAAGCGCTGGCGCAATGGGTGCCGGAGTTCTCGCGCAACTATCTGCAAACCTTACTGGTGCAAGGCGCGGTGCTGCTCAACGGCAAAGCCGGTGCCAAACCCAGCGCCAAGGTAAAGGCGGGCGATGCTGTGGCCATTGAGCTGCGGCCCACGCAGCAAAGCCAGGCCTTTTTGCCGCAAGACATTCCGCTGGACGTGGTGTACGAGGACGAGCATTTGCTCATCGTCAACAAACCGGCTGGCATGGTGGTGCACCCTGCGCCCGGCAATTGGAGCGGTACTTTGCTCAACGCCTTGCTGGCGCGGGATGCCAAAGCGGCGCAACTGCCGCGCGCAGGCATCGTGCACCGGCTCGACAAAGACACCAGTGGTCTGATGGTGGTGGCGCGGGAGCGTCAGACCATGGATGCGCTGGTCAAGCTGATTGCTGCGCGCGATGTGCACCGCAACTACATTGCGCTGGGTCATAAGCGCTGGACAGGTGCGGCCACTAAGACAGTGGCTTTGCCCATTGGCCGCGACCCGCGCAACCGCTTGCGCATGGCGGCAGTCGATTTGGCGCAACACCCAGGCAAACCGGCCAAAACCGATTTGCGCCTGCTGGCCAACGCGGCAGAGGGCTGCCTGGTGTATTGCAGCTTGCACACCGGGCGCACGCACCAGATTCGCGTGCACATGGCTTCGCAGCAGCATCCGCTGGTGGCCGATGTGCTGTACGGCGGCCAACCGGCGGCCGGCCTGGAGCGCCAGGCGTTGCATGCATTGAGGTTGGCGTTTGTGCATCCGGTCACTGGCAAGGACATGGCTTGGTTTGCCATGCCGCCGGCAGATTTGCGGGCCGCGCTGGAAAATTGGGATATTCGGTATAATTTGCAGGAATTGGCCTGAGTGCCGGCGGTGCAGGGCGCTTATGTCCTCGCCGCGATCCTTCTGCCGCGCTTTGGATGCGGCCCTCTTTGACTTGCAATCCTCTCTTTCAAGCCGTCGCCGTTGGCGCTGACGGCTTCTGGGATTCTTCGCATGCAGACTTTGGAAGCGAAACGGGTGTTGGAGACAGCGCTGATTTGCGCGCCCCAACCCATCACGGTGCGTGAGCTGCGCAGCTTGTTTGCCGATGAACTGGGCTCGGATACCTTGAAGGTGTTGCTGCAGGAGCTGCAGCTCGATTGGGCCCACAAGGGCGTGGAACTGGTACAGGTGGCCTCGGGCTGGCGTTTTCAGAGCAAGCCCGAGATGCGCGAGTTTCTCGACCGCCTGCACCCGGAAAAGCCGCCCAAGTACACGCGGGCCACGCTGGAGACCCTGGCCATCATTGCCTACCGGCAACCGGTGACGCGGGGTGACATCGAAGATATCCGTGGTGTGACGGTCAACAGCCTGATCATCAAGCAGTTGGAAGATCGCGGCTGGGTCGAGGTGATCGGTTACCGCGAAACCGTGGGTCGGCCCGCCTTGCTGGCGACGACTCGGCAGTTTCTTGACGATCTGGGTCTGCAGTCGCTGGACCAGTTGCCAGCGCTCGATGACAGCCAGCAGTCGACCATTTTTGAGAGCCTGCCGCTGGAAGAAACACCGGCACCGGGCGAGGCTGAAGCAGTGGCTGAGCTTGCAGATGCGGCGCAAGCTGCAGATGCAGTGCAGAACGCTGGCAATGCAGCGGTGGCCGAAGCTGGCGAGACTGCGCCGAAGGCTGCCGACGAAGAAGAATTTGCACTGGTGGGCGAGGCGATGGCATTGCCCGACGAGGCTGACCCCGAGGTCGGCCAGGATGGCCTGCCCCCAAAGCAGACCGATGGCGTAGACGATGCCCTGGCACCGCTCTTGCCGCCGGCGTCCGCTGCCGATGCAGCGGCGCAAGAGACTGAGAGTGAGACGGGCGCTGAGCCCTCTGGACATGATGACCATGCCGCCCTGGGCGGTGAAGAAAAGCATAAAAATGACGAGTGAAAACGGCGATATCGATTCGCAACCCGCAGTGAACGCAGCCGCTGATGCCGAGGCCGGCAAGCCTGCGCCCAAGCGCAGAGCGCCCCGTAAGCGTGTGGCTGCCGAGGCCGCGCCTGTGGCCGAAGCCAGCGTGCCTGCCGAGCCCGCTGCACCCAGCGCTGCGGTGGCGCCAGAGCAAGCGGCCGAGCCTGCAGCCGAAGCGGTGGATGGCGCAGCAACGTCTGCCGATGCCCCTGCGCGCACCCGCCGTGATGGCGAGCAGCGCGTCAGCCGCTATCCGGCGCGCGCACGACGCTTCCGCGATCGCGAAGGCCAGCCCCGTGGCGAAGGCCAGGCGGAAGGTGATGCAGAGCGCGAGCGCAAGCCAGCGCCTGCGGCCAAACCGCGCGGTGAAAGCGTGGATGTCTCTGGCTACGCATTCGAAGACGTGGTGGCCGGTGCGCTGGAAGAGGCAGAAACCTCCGATGAGGCCATGCCCATCAAGCGCGTGCTGCAACCGCATGTCGAGACGCCCAAGCTGCACAAGGTGCTGGCGCAAGCTGGCATGGGTTCGCGCCTGGAGATGGAGCGCCTGATTCTGGAAGGCCGCATCTCGGTCAATAACGAACCGGCCCACGTTGGCCAGCGTATCCAGTACAACGACAAAATCCGTGTTAATGGCAAGCTGATCAACTTCCGTATCGAGCAGCCACCAGCTCGCGTGCTGGCCTACCACAAGCCGGTGGGCGAAGTGGTGACGCACGACGATCCGCAAAACCGACCCACGGTGTTCCGCAAGCTGCCCAAGCTGATGCACGGCAAGTGGCAGTCAATTGGTCGTCTGGATTTGAACACCGAAGGTCTGCTGCTGTTCACCAGCTCGGGCGAGCTGGCCAACAGCCTGATGCACCCGCGCTTCGGCCTGGAGCGTGAGTACGCCGTGCGCGTACTGGGCGCCCTGACCAAGGAAGAAAAAGAACTGTTGCTCGCCGGCGTCAACCTCGAAGACGGCGTGGCCAGCTTTGGCTCCATCGACGATGGCGGTGGCGAAGGCGCCAACTGCTGGTACCGCGTCACCATCTCCGAAGGCCGCAACCGCGAAGTGCGCCGCATGTTTGAATCGGTCGGTCACGCGGTCAGCCGCCTGATCCGTATCCGCTACGGCGCCATGGTGTTGCCACGCGGCCTCAAGCGCGGCAACTGGGTAGAGTTGGATCAGCGCGACATCCAGGCGCTCACGGCGGCTGCCGGTGCGCCCGTGCGCCAGAACCGTCCGCAGCAGGGCCAGGGCTCGCGTGGTGGCCGTGCTGACAACCGTCCGCAGCAAAATGGCCCGCGTCCTTCGACAGGCCCGGCCAAGAACACCCGCGGTGGCGGCCTGCGCCGTGCACCCGAAAAGCGCAACAGCCAGCCCGACCCGATGAAGACCTCGCTGGGCTACATCGGCCACGACAGCCTGATGCGCCAGCGCCAAGGTGAGCGTAAAAACGGTGGTTTCAAGCGAGGCGGAAGGTCGTAGTCACCTTACTGACTTCTAGGAGCCCGTACAATCAAAGGTTTGCTTTTGCGGCAAAAAATCAACCAACAGGAAATTCAACATGGCAATCGAACGTACCCTCTCGATCATCAAGCCCGATGCAGTGGCTAAGAATGTTATCGGTCAAATCTACGCCCGCTTTGAGGCTGCTGGCCTGAAGATCGTGGCCGCCAAGCTGGTGCACCTGTCGCGCCAGGAAGCTGAGCAGTTCTACGCTGTGCACGCTGCCCGTCCTTTCTTCAAGGACCTGGTCGACTTCATGATCTCCGGCCCCGTGATGATCCAGGCTCTGGAAGGCGAAAACGCCATCCTGAAGAACCGCGAACTGATGGGCGCTACCGACCCCAAGAAGGCCGACAAGGGCACCATCCGCGCTGACTTTGCTGACAGCATCGATGCCAACGCCGTGCACGGCTCTGACGCCGCTGAAACGGCTGCTGTGGAAGTGGCTTTCTTCTTCCCCGGCATGAACGTTTATTCCCGTTAATTGAGAATGCGCACGGCTCGCGCCGTGCAGCATGAGTAAGTGGCCCGAGCGTGAACCCCATGACCACCAATTTGCTTGATTTTGATTTGGCTGGTTTGACCGCCTTTTGTGAAGGCCTGGGAGAAAAACGCTTCCGGGCCACTCAGCTTTTCCGCTGGATCCACCAGCGCGGCGCTGCCGATTTCGACCAGATGACCGATCTGGCCAAATCGCTGCGCGAAAAACTCAAGGGCACGGCCCACATCACGGCGCTGCCCGTGATCACCGAGCATGTGTCCGCCGACGGAACCGTCAAATGGTTGTTTGACGTGGGCGATGGCAATGCCGTCGAATCCGTTTTTATTCCTGAAGATGACCGCGGCACGCTGTGCGTATCGTCGCAAGCGGGCTGCGCGGTGGGATGCCGCTTTTGCTCGACCGGGCACCAGGGCTTCAGCCGCAATCTGAGTACGGGCGAAATCATCGCCCAGCTCTGGTTTGCCGAACATGCGCTGCGCAAGCGCCTGGGCACCGAAGAGCGCGTTATCTCCAACGTCGTGATGATGGGCATGGGCGAGCCGCTGCAAAACTACAGCGCCTTGGTGCCTGCATTGCGTACCATGCTCGACGACCATGGCTACGGCCTGTCGCGCCGCCGTGTGACGGTTTCCACCTCGGGCGTGGTGCCGATGATCGACCGCCTGTCGCAAGACTGCGCCGTGGCGCTGGCTGTATCGCTGCACGCGCCCAACGACGAGCTGCGCGATGCGCTGGTGCCGCTCAACAAGAAATACCCGCTCCAAGAGCTGATGGAAGCTTGCCGCCGCTACCTGGAGTTTGCGCCGCGCGATTTCATCACCTTCGAGTACTGCATGCTCGATGGCGTGAACGACCAACCCGAGCACGCCCAGCAATTGATAGCACTGGTGCGAGAGTTTGCTGGTACGGGCGGCGCCTGGTGCAAATTCAATTTGATTCCATTCAACCCGTTTCCGGCCTCGGGTCTGTTACGATCACCGGCTGCACGGGTCTCGGCGTTTGCCAAGATGCTGCTCGATGCCGGCGTGGTGACCACCGTGCGCAAAACCCGTGGCGATGATATCGATGCCGCCTGCGGACAGCTGGCTGGCGATGTGAAAGACCGAACGCGTGCCGCAGAACGCATGGCCAAGAACCGTGTGATTCCGCTGACTCAGGCGTCGTAGCAATAGCGCAAAGGAGGGCGTGCATGGCATTGGCTTGGAGCTTGGGGCGGCAAAACCTTTACCGCCTGGTGGCGGCAGCGCTCCTGGGTGTGGCAACCGGCAGTACTTTGCTCGGTTGCGCCTCCACTGCAGCGCGGGAAGACGCCAACATCGTCACCCAATCGGACGAAACCGAAACCCAGCGGCGCGCCCGCATTCGCCTGGAGTTGGCGGCCAACTATTTCCAGACCGGAAAAACCACCATCGCGCTCGATGAGATCAAGCAGGCGCTGGCGCTGGAGCCCTCCAACGGTGACGCCTACAACATGCGCGGCCTGATCTACATGCAGCTGGGCGACCCGGCCATTGCGGCCGAGAGCTTCACCAAGGCCCAGTCGCTCAAGCCCAACGATGGCAACATCATGCACAACCACGGCTGGCTGCTGTGCCAAGAGAAAAAGTTTGCCGAGGCAGACCGCTACTTCAGCCAGGCCCTGGTGCAAAGACAGTATTTCCAGCAAGGCAAAACGCTGATGGCGCAAGGTCTGTGCCTGGAGGCAGCAGGCAAGCCCGTCGAGGCGGAAGCGGCCTTGCTCAAATCGTATGAATACGATGCCGGCAACCCGGTGGTGGCCTACAACCTGGCCAAACTCATGAAGCAGCGCGGCGACAACCAGCGCGCGCAGTTCTATATCCGCCGCCTCAACAATGGCGATCTGGCCAATGCCGAGTCGCTCTACCTGGGCATCCAGATCGAGCAGGCACTGGGTGACCGCACGGCCGCTCGCCAGTTGGCCAACCAGTTGCAAAAGCGTTTTCCGGATTCGAAGGAATGGGCCCGAGTCGCCAGCGGAGGCGTGCAGTGATCGAATCGGATATGCAAAACACATCTTCTAACGCGGCGGCTGCACAGGACGAGTCTTTGGCCGCAACAGGCGCGACGGCTGGGCAATTGCTGCGCGCAGCGCGTGAGCAAGCGGGCCTGCGCCTGCCTGCATTGGCGGCCAACCTGAAAGTGGCGCCCAACAAGCTCGAAGCGCTGGAAGCTGACGACCTGAGTGTCTTCCCTGATGTGGTCTTCATCCGCGCCTTGGCTTCGGCCATCTGCCGCGTGCTGAAGGTGGATGCAGCGCCTATTTTGGCCTTGCTGCCGCAAGCGCCCGGGCGCGATCTGAGCAAAGTGGGCGAGGGCATCAACGCCAAAGTCTCGGGCGGTATGGCGCCGAGCAAAGGCGGCGATTTTTCGTCGAGCAAACCTTTCCCCTGGATGGCCGTGGTGGGCTTGCTGGTAGTGGCAACCGCTGGCGTGCTGTTTTACCCGCAGCTGTCCGAGCGCTGGAAAAAGAACAACCCTGCTGCGCCAGCAGTGTCGGCCCGCTCCAACACCATTGCTGGCGATGCTAGCAGCAGCGAGCCCGTGCCTTTAGGCTCCAGTAACGACAACGCTGAGGCGCCTGCCAGCGCCGCAGTGTCGGCTGCAACGGGTGCGCCAGCTGCGGCTGTGGCGACAGCGGCAACCAATGCTGCTGGCGCGGCTGCCAATGCGCCTGCAACGCCGGCTGCGCCCGTTGCCGAGGTGCCTGTGCTGAAGGTGAAAACCACGCAAGACAGCTGGGTGCAGGTGAAAGAGGCTTCTGGCACGGTGGTTTTTGAGAAAACCATCAAGGCCGGCAGCGAGCAAGAAATTACGGCCACGCCGCCGCTCAAAGTGGTGGTGGGCAACGCCGGTGGCGTTGAAATGTGGTTGCGCGGGGCTGCTTTTGATCTGAAAAAAGCGACCAAAGGCAGCACAGCCCGTTTTGAGGTGAACTAAAAGTGCAAGCAGAAAATCCGCTGTCGCCGGTGCCCCTGGTGGCCCCGGCTGGCCGCAAAAGCCGCCAGGCCCGCGTGGTCTGGGGCGATCGTGTCGTCACCGTTGGTGGCGATGCGCCGGTGCGTATCCAATCGATGACGAACACCGACACGGTGGACGCCATTGAGACGGCCATTCAGGTCAAAGAGCTGGCGCAGGCTGGCTCGGAGATGGTGCGCATCACCGTCAACACGCCCGAGGCTGCGGCGGCTGTGCCTTATATCCGCGAGCAGCTCGACCGCATGGGCGAGAACGTGCCACTGGTGGGCGATTTCCACTACAACGGCCACCGTCTGCTGACCGAATACCCCGATTGCGCCAAAGCGCTGTCCAAATATCGCATCAACCCAGGCAACGTGGGCAAGGGCGACAAAAAGGACAAGCAGTTCGGCCAGATGATCGAAGCGGCTATCCAGTACGACAAAGCTGTGCGCATTGGCGTCAACTGGGGCAGTCTTGACCAGGAGCTGCTGGCCGAGCTGATGGACGTGAACAACCGGCGTGCCAAGCCCTGGGATGCGCGTCAAGTGATGTACGAGGCGTTGATTACCTCGGCCATCTCGTCGGCGCAGCGCGCCGAGGAAATGGGTCTGAGCGGCAACCAGATCATTCTCTCGTGCAAGGTCAGTGGCGTGCAGGATCTGATCGCGGTTTACCGTGGCCTCTCAGCCCGTTGCGATTACGCTTTGCACCTGGGTTTGACCGAAGCCGGCATGGGCACCAAGGGCACCGTGGCTTCCACGGCGGCGCTGTCCATTCTGTTGCAAGAAGGCATTGGCGACACCATCCGGGTTTCGCTCACGCCGCAGCCGGGCGAGGCGCGCACGCAAGAAGTGGTGGTGGCCAGCGAAATTCTGCAGGCCATGGGCATGCGCAGTTTTGTGCCCAGTGTCACAGCCTGCCCAGGCTGCGGCCGCACCACCAGCACCACGTTCCAGGAGCTGGCCAAAGATATTGACGAGCATCTGCGCTCGCAAATGCCGGTCTGGCGCGTCAAATACCCGGGCGTCGAGAAGATGAAGGTGGCTGTGATGGGCTGCATCGTCAACGGCCCGGGCGAGAGCAAGCATGCCGACATCGGCATCAGTCTGCCAGGCAATGGCGAATCGCCGGCCGCGCCGGTGTTCATCGATGGTGAAAAGGCCATGACCTTGCGCGGCGAACGCATCGCGCAAGAGTTCCACGAGATCGTGCAAGCCTATGTCGAACGCCGCTACGGCGCGGCAAAAGCATAAAATTGATAGCTGCTGATGCCTCGCAATGAGGCATTGGCGCGTGTTGTTTACTGAAAAAGACGGAAGCCCATGGGCAAGAATGAAAAGCTGGTCGCCATCAAAGGCATGAACGATATCCTGCCGCCCGATTCGGCGATGTGGGAATGGTTTGAGGCCAAGGTGCGCGATCTGATGGGGCGCTTTGCCTACCGCAATATCCGCACCCCGATGGCTGAGCACACGGCGCTGTTCGTGCGCGGCCTCGGCGAGGTGACCGATATTGTCGAGAAGGAGATGTACTCCTTTGAAGACCGCGCTGACAAGCATGGCCAGGCCGAACACCTGACGCTGCGCCCCGAAGGCACGGCTGGCGTGGTGCGTGCTGTGGTTGAGAACAATATGCTGTATGACGGCGGCAAGCGCCTGTTCTATATCGGCCCCATGTTCCGCCGCGAGAAGCCGCAGCGTGGCCGCTATCGCCAGTTCCACCAGGTAGGCGTCGAAGCATTGGGTTTTGCCGGTGCCGAGCTCGATGCCGAGGTGATCTTGCTGGCCGCCCAATTGTGGAAAGACCTGGGCATCGAAGGCGTGCGCCTGGAGCTCAACAGCCTGGGCCAGCCCGAGGAGCGCAAGGCGCACCGCGATGCGCTGGTGGCCTACTTCGAGCAGCACACCGACGTGATGGACGAAGAGGGCAAGCGCCGCATGTACAGCAACCCGCTGCGCGTGCTGGACACCAAGAACCCGGCCATGCAAGACATGGTGAATGCCGCGCCGCAGCTGCTCGACTTTTTGGGCGATGCCTCCAAGGCTCACCTGAAGGCAGTGCAAGACATTCTGGATGCGAACGGCGTGGAATGGTCGATCAACCCGCGCCTGGTGCGCGGCATGGACTACTACAACCTGACGGTGTTCGAGTTCATTACCGACAAGCTCGGCTCGCAAGGCACGATCTGCGGCGGTGGCCGTTACGACTACCTGATCGAGCAAATCGGCGGCAAGCCCGCACCGGCCGTGGGCTGGGGCATGGGCATCGAGCGCGTGCTGGAGCTGATCAAAGAGCTGAATATCCAGTGGGATCGCCCGTCTATTGACGCCTACGCTATCCTGCCGGACGCTGCGCTGCTGCCGCAAGCCGTGCGCGTGCTGCAAGCACTGCGCAATGCCGGTGTCAGCGTGCAAATGCACGGTTCTGCCACTGCCGAAGGCATGGGCAGCATGAAGTCGCAGTTCAAGAAGGCCGACGCTAGTGGCGCGCGCTGTGCGCTGATTTTTGGCGGTGACGAAATGCAGCGCGGTATGGTCACGGTCAAGCAGCTGCGTGATGGCGCCGGTGCTCAGGCAGAATATGCTATTGATAACGTAGCGGAATGGGCGGCGCAACTGCGCGGCTGAGCCTGCGCAGCCATTCGCTACACCTTGCAATCAACCCAACTAGAACAACCATGGCAACGCATTTAGATCTGGAAGAACAGGAACAGCTAGACCAGCTCAAGCACTTTTGGAACAAGTGGGGCACGCTGATCACCACCGTGCTCGTGATTGTGCTGGGCGGCTTTGCGGTCTGGAACGGCTACCAATACTGGCAAAACCGCCAAGGCTTGCAAGCCAGCGCGCTGGGCGCTGCGGTAGAAACCGCGCTTGATTCGGGTGACAAGGCCCGTATCGATCAGGCATTTTCCGATATGCGCAGCAGCTACGGCGGCACGGTGCAGGCTGCGCAAGCGGGCTTGCTGGTAGCCAAAGCCGCCAGCGACAAAGGCCAGATGGAAGACGCCAAGTCGGCGCTGACCTGGGTGGTAGACAACGCATCGGACGAAGGCCTCAAGGCCACGGCTCGTATCCGTCTGGCATCGGTGCTGCTGAGCAGCCAGGCTTACGACGAAGCGCTCAAGCAGCTCGAAGCCAAGATGCCCACCGAGTTTGACGCGCTGGTTGCCGACCGCCAAGGTGATGTGTATCTGGCCAAGGGTGACAAGGCCAAGGCCATCGAAGCCTACCGCAGCGCCTACCAGAAATCGGCTCCGGGCCTGGAATACCGCAATGTGATTTCCGTCAAGCTGAACGCGCTTGGCGAAGATGTGAAGTAAATGGATAGCGAGGCTGTGCGCATGAACTACCAAGCACTACCAATCCGGGCCAGCGCCAAGCTGCTCACTGTTTCCGTGCTGGCATTGGCCATGGCCGGCTGCTCGCTGTTTTCGTCAGACAAGCGCAAGCCCGTGGAGCTGGAGCCGAATGTGGCTTTGCTCGGCGTCAAGCAGACCTGGTCGCAACGCGCCGGCAAGGCCAACCCGACGCTGGTGATGAACGTCAGCGGCAAGGTGGTGACCCTGGCGGCGGCTGACGGCCATGTGGTGGCCGTCAATGCCGATACCGGTGCCGAACTGTGGCGCGCCAGCGTGGGCCAGAACCTGTCCGCCGGCGTGGGCAGCGATGGCAAGTGGGCCGCTGTGGTGACCGAAGCTGGCGATCTGGTGGTGCTGGCTCAAGGCAAAGAACAATGGCGCAAGCGCCTGCCCAACCGTGCCTATACCGCACCGTTGGTAGCCGGTGAGCGCGTTTTTGTGCAAGGCGCAGACCGTTCGGTCAGCGCTTTTGATGCGGCTAGCGGCAATGCGCTGTGGAGCCAATCCAAAACCGGCGAATCGCTGGTGCTGCGCCAAAGCGGCGTGCTGGTGGCGTACAAGGACACCTTGGTCACCGGCGTATCGGGCCGCTTTGTCGGCATCGATCCCAACAACGGCACGCTGCGTTGGGAAGTGCCTATCGCCAGCCCGCGTGGTACCAATGACGTGGAGCGCCTCGTTGAGCTGATTGGCGGCGTTTCGCGCGATGGTTCGGTGCTGTGCACACGCGCCTACCAAATGGCGGTGGGTTGCATCGATGCCGATGCGGCCCAGCTGCGCTGGACGGTGCGTGCGGATGGCATCAACGGCATCTCGGGTGATGACGAAATCGTCGCCGGTGCCGATGCCAATGGCGTCATCACCGCGTGGAAGCGCGATGGTGGCAGCGTCGCCTGGACGAGCAACCGCCTCAAATACCGCAAGCTGAGCCAGCCTTTGGTGCTGGGGCGTTCGGTGATTTTTGGTGATGGCAACGGAACCGTGCACATGCTGTCGAAAAAAGACGGCTCGCCGCTCAACCGCTTTGCCACCAACAGTTCAGGTATTTCTGTCGCGCCCGTCGTGGCCGGCAACACCATGGTGGTGCAGACCAACGACGGCGCGGTGTTCGGCTTTCAGCCCGAGTGAGAGAAAAAGAAAAAGTAGTCAGGAATGAAGCCAGTTATTGCTTTGGTGGGCCGCCCCAATGTGGGCAAATCCACCTTGTTCAACCGCATGACCAAGTCGCGCGACGCCATCGTTGCCGACTTTGCCGGTTTGACCCGCGATCGCCACTACGGCCAAGGCCGTCAGGGCAAGCGCGAATACATCGTGATCGACACGGGCGGTTTTGAGCCCGATGCATCGAGCGGCATCTTCAAGGAGATGGCCAAACAAACCCGCCAGGCCGTGGCTGAGGCGGATGTGGTGGTGTTCGTGGTAGATGTGCGCCTGGGCCTGTCGGCACAGGACCACGAAATCGCCGGCTACCTGCGCCGTCTGGGCAAGCCCACCTTGCTGGTGGGCAACAAGGCCGAAGGCATGAAGGACGGCGCCCAGCTCGTCGAGTTCTATGAACTCGGCCTGGGCGAGGTGTACCCGGTGTCCGCTGCACACGGCCAAGGCATTCGCAGCCTGATCGACATGGCGCTCGACAAACTGGATTTGCCGAGCGAAGAAGACGAAGTCGTGGACCCCGATGCGCCCAAGCCCATCCGCTTGGCCGTTGCTGGCCGCCCGAATGTCGGTAAATCCACACTGATCAACACCTGGTTGGGTGAAGAGCGTCTGGTGGCTTTTGACCTGGCGGGAACCACGCGCGATGCGATCACGGTGCCGTTCGAGAAAAACGGCCAGCAGTTCGAGCTCATTGACACGGCCGGTCTGCGCCGCAAAGGCCAGGTGTTTGAAGCCATCGAGAAATTCTCGGTGGTCAAAACCCTGCAAGCCATTGAAGGCGCCAACGTGGTGCTGCTGCTCTTGGACGCCACGCAAGGCGTGACCGACCAGGATGCGCACATTGCCGGCTTCATTTTGGAAAGTGGCCGCGCCGTGGTGCTGGCCGTCAACAAATGGGATGCGCTCGACGACTACGGTCGCCAGATGCTGGAGCGCTCGATCGAGATGCGCCTGTCGTTCATGAAGTTTGCGCCCATGCACTTCATCTCGGCGAAAAAGCGCCAAGGTCTGGGCCCGCTGTGGACTTCGCTGATCCAGGCGCACAAGGCTGCTACCTGCAAGATGCCCACGCCGGTGCTGACGCGCCTGCTGCTGGAGTCGGTGCAGTTCCAGACGCCCAAGAAGGTGGGCCCTTACCGCCCCAAGCTGCGCTATGCGCACCAGGGCGGCATGAACCCGCCGGTGATCGTGATCCACGGCAACTCGCTCGAACACGTGACCGATGCCTACAAGCGCTTTTTGGAAGGGCGTTTCCGCAAGGAATTTAATTTGGTCGGCACCCCCTTGCGGATCGAGTTCAAGACCTCACATAACCCTTACGCTGATAAAGATTGATAGCGAACAAATGAGGCGGAGCGGGCAGCTGCCGTTCGTCGCATGAAAAAACCTTTTCTCAATCAGTTTCGTTGCCACTGTGGTAAGGTGGCGTTTTACAACAACATTGTCTGAACACGGAGAATATCGTGAGCAACAAAGGCCAACTTCTGCAAGATCCATTCCTCAACGCTCTGCGTCGCGAGCATGTGCCAGTGTCCATATACTTGGTCAACGGTATCAAGCTGCAAGGCCAGATCGAATCCTTTGACCAATACGTTGTGCTGCTGCGCAACACGGTGACGCAGATGGTGTACAAGCACGCCATCTCGACCATCGTTCCCGGTCGCGCCGTGAATTTCTCGGCCTCCGAGTCGCAAGACGACAACGCAGCTGCCTAAGACGGACAGCCCGTGCCTGGCGCGGGTGAGAGTGCTACTTCATTGAGTAATCACCAAATCAATAACGACAAGAAATCCACCCCGGTCATGCTGGTCGGGGTGGATTTTGGTTTTCCGCACTTCGATTCTGAGCTCGAAGAGCTCGGCCTGCTGGCGCAGACCGCCGGGCTCAAGCCCGTGGTGCGCCTGAGCTGCAAGCGCAAAGTGCCCGATGCAGCGCTGTTTGTGGGCAGCGGCAAGGCGGACGAAATCCGCATGCTGGCCCAGACCTACGGCGCCCAAGAGATTCTGTTTGACCAGGCGCTGAGCCCGGCACAGCAGCGCAACCTGGAGCGGCACCTGCAAATGCCGGTCAACGACCGCACTTTGCTGATTCTGGAAATCTTTGCCCAGCGTGCGCGCAGCCACGAAGGCAAGCTGCAGGTCGAGCTGGCCAAGCTGCAATACCTGAGCACGCGCCTGGTGCGGCGCTGGTCGCACTTGGAGCGTCAGCGCGGTGGTATTGGCACGCGTGGCGGCCCAGGTGAAACCCAGATCGAGCTGGACCGCCGCATGATCAACGATGCGATCAAGCGTACCAAAGAGCGTTTGGTCAAGGTCAAAAAACAGCGTGCCACGCAGCGCCGCCAGCGCGAGCGCAACGATACTTTCAACGTCTCGCTGGTGGGTTACACCAACGCCGGTAAATCGACGTTTTTCAATGCCGTGGTCAAGGCGCGCGCCTATGCGGCCGACCAGCTTTTCGCCACGCTGGACACCACCACTCGCCAGATGTATCTGGAAGCTGCGCAGCAGTCGGTGTCGATATCCGACACCGTCGGCTTTATTCGCGACCTGCCTCACGGTCTGGTCAATGCTTTCGAAGCCACCTTGCAAGAGGCGGTCGATGCCGATCTGCTGCTGCATGTGGTGGATGCATCCAACCCTGCTTTCCCCGAGCAAATACAGCAAGTTCAAAAAGTCTTGCGGGAAATTGGAGCCGAAGACGTACCGCAGGTACTGATCTTCAACAAACTCGACGCCATTGAGCCCGAGCGCCGCCCGCCTGTGCTGTCAGACAGTTACGAGCTGGATGGTGTGCAGATCCCGCGTTTTTTTGTCAGCGCAGCCCAAGGTTTGGGTTTGGAGCAGGTGCGAGAGCACTTGGCGCAAATGGTGTTGGCTCGCCGGGCACAGCTGCTAGCAGAGCAGCCCGATGAGATAGCCCCAGACCATGATGACGAATTACTGGGAAATGCCTCTTAGGGCTGCCACAATGGCTGCTTGCATGTACATGTAACGCTGATTGATAGAGACACCGCTAATGAAATTTCAAGCACGCTTTCCGCGCCTGGCCCTGCTGCCGCAGGGCATTCGCGGAATGTTCAACCTGAATGATCCGCGCTGGGGGCGTGGTGATGACGGCAAGGATGGCAGCAGCAACGGCGGCCAGGAGCCTCCGTCGCAGCCGCCCCAATCGCCTTACACGCCGCCCGACAACAACCATCAACGCCCGCCACAGCAGCGCCCCAACAACAGCGGTGCGCCTGATCTGGATGAGCTGTGGCAAGACCTGAACAAAAAGCTGGGCGGTCTGTTTGGCGGCAAGGGCGGTGGCGGTAGCGGCCGTGGTGTCGGCGGCCCGCAACCGGAGTTCAAAGGTGCTGGCATCGGCGTAGGTTTGATTGCCGGTGTGGCTGCGCTCATCTGGCTGGGCACGGGCTTCTTCATCGTGCAAGAAGGCCAGCAGGCTGTGATCACCCAGTTCGGCAAGTACCACAAGACGGTGAACGCCGGTATCAACTGGCGCCTGCCTTACCCGGTGCAGCGCCACGAGCTGGTGTATGTGTCGCAAATTCGCTCGGCAGATGTGGGGCGTGACAGCATTGTGCGCAGCACGGGCCTGCGCGAATCGGCCATGCTGACCGAAGACGAGAACATCGTCGAGATCAAGTTTGCCGTGCAATACCGCCTGAACGATGCACGCGCTTGGCTGTTTGAGAGCAAGGCACCTGCGGACACGGTGATTCAGGTGGCCGAAACGGCTGTGCGCGAAGTGGTTGGCAAGATGCGCATGGATGCCGCGCTGGCCGACGAGCGCGACCAGATTGCACCTCGCGTGCGTGACTTGATGCAAACCATTCTGGACCGCTACAAGATTGGCGTGGAAGTGGTGGGCGTGAACCTGCAGCAAGGTGGCGTGCGTCCGCCCGAGCAAGTGCAGGCGGCGTTTGACGATGTGCTCAAGGCCGGCCAAGAGCGCGAGCGCACCAAGAACCAGGCCGAAGCCTATGCCAACGACGTGGTGCCACGTGCCAAGGGTACGGCTTCGCGCCTGATGGAAGAAGCCTCGGCCTACAAGGAGCGCATTGTTGCGCAGGCTCAGGGTGATGCGCAGCGCTTCTCGTCGATCTACAGCGAGTACCAGAAGGCGCCCCAGGTCACGCGTGATCGCCTGTACCTGGAAACCATGCAGCAGGTCTACAGCAATGTGACCAAGGTGGTGGTCGATTCCAAGCAGGGTTCGAACCTCTTGTACCTGCCGCTCGACAAGATCATGCAGCAAGCCCCGGGCGGCGCCGCGTCAGCCAGCGGCGAAGCGGCTTCGACCACAGCACCAGCCACCAGCGCACCCGCATCAGCACCTTCGGTGCCCGATGCCCGCGCCCGTGATACCAGCCGTACCCGTGAGCGCGAGTCGCGCTAGGAGTGATTTGTGAACCGAATGGGATTTTTAGCTTCAACCGTTCTGGTGCTGCTGGCCTTGCTCAGCTCCACCGTGTTTGTGGTCGACCAGCGCCAGTTTGGCATCAAGTACGCCATGGGTCAGATCAAGGATGTGATCACTGAGCCCGGGCTGAACTTCAAGCTGCCGCCGCCGCTGCAAAACGTCACTTATCTGGACAAGCGCTTGCTGACGCTGGACAGCACCGACACCGAATCCATGCTGACAGCTGAAAAGCAGCGTGTGGTGATCGATTGGTATGTGCGTTGGCGCATTACCGAGCCGTCGGAGTACATCCGCAATGTGGGCACCAGCGAAAGCGCTGGCGCTACGCAGCTGAACCGCGTGGTGCGCAATGCTTTCCAGGAAGAGGTCAACCGCCGCACGGTGCAAGACCTGATCTCCACCAAGCGCGAGCAGACCATGGCCGACGTCAAGCGTGAAGTGCTGGAAGCTGTCAAGGGTAGCAAGCCTTGGGGTATTGATGTGGTGGACGTGCGTATCACGCGGGTCGACTATGTCGAGGCCATCACCGAATCGGTCTACAGCCGTATGGAAGCCGAGCGCAAGCGCGTGGCCAACGAGCTGCGTTCCACCGGCGGTGCTGTTGGTGAAAAAATCCGTGCCGATGCCGATCGCCAGCGCGAGGTGACCATTGCCAACGCTTACCGCGATGCCCAGGCCTTGAAGGGGCAGGGCGATGCGGAAGCCGCCAAGGTGTATGCCGAGGCGTTTGGCAAGGACCCGCAATTTGCCCAGTTCTACCGCAGCCTGGAAGCCTACAAATCCAGCTTCAGCAAGAAATCGGATGTGATCGTGGTGGACCCGTCGACGACCGACTTCTTCAAGGGCTACCGCGGCCCGGCTTCGGCCAAGTAAAAACGCTGGCATTGCCACGTATGAAAACGCCCTGTAGCTTAGCTGCAGGGCGTTTTTTATGGCCGCAAACGGGTGGGGCAAGCGGCCCAAAGCCCTCGGGAACCAGGGCTTTTTTACGCGCTGCTTATAGCACCGTGACTCTTGGGCACAAGGCTAAATGCCGCAAAGGCGCAGTGGTTCGGGCAGGTTATGCAGACCGGCCCGCGCCATCCCTGTAGAATCACGTTTTTAACAGCCTCTCAAATTCCCCATGTCTGCTTGGATCCTTCCGGATCACATCGCCGATGTGCTGCCCTCTGAAGCGCGACACATCGAAGAGCTTCGGCGTGGCCTGCTCGACACGGCCTGTGCTTACGGCTATGAGCTGGTGATGCCTCCGCTGCTGGAGCATCTGGACTCCCTGTTATCCGGTTCCGGCGAGGCCCTGGATCTGCTGACGTTCAAGCTGGTCGACCAGCTCTCCGGGCGTACGCTGGGGATTCGCCCTGACACCACCCAACAAGTCGCTCGTATCGATGCCCATTTGCTCAACCGCAAGGGCGTGACCCGCTTGTGCTATTGCGGCCCGGTGCTGCATGCCATGCCCGATCGTCCGCATGCAACGCGCGAGCAACTGCAGTTCGGCGCCGAAATTTATGGCCATGCCGGTGTTGAGGCAGATGTGGAAGTCATCACGCTGGCCACCGAAGTGCTGCGGGTTGCGCAATTGCACGATTTCTCGGTCGACCTGGCGGATGTGCGCATCGTGCAGCGCCTGCTGTCCGGTCTGTTGGTCGATTTGCCTACGCTGCGCCGCGTACATGCCGCTTTGGCGGTCAAAGACGGCTCCGAGCTCAAACAACTCACCAAGAATTTCCCGCAGGCGCAGCGCGAAGGCCTGCTGGCCTTGCTGAACCTGTATGGCGATGTCTCTGTGCTTGACGAGGCGGAGAAGGCGCTGGCAGCGATTCCAGGCGTGGCGTCCATCATCAATGACCTGCGCCAATTGGCGGGCAGGGTGGACAGCCCTTCGGTCACGTTCGATCTGGCGGATCTACGCGGCTACTCGTACTACAGCGGCATGCGCTTTGCCATTTATGCGCAAGGTGTGACCGACGCGCTGGTGCGCGGCGGCCGCTATGACGAAGTGGGCGCAGCGTTTGGCCGCAGCCGTCCTGCCGTGGGTTTCAGCCTGGATATCAAACAACTGGTGCCGGTGGTCGAGCCGCGCCCGCTCAAGGCAGCCATTCGCGCGCCCTGGGTAGATCGCCAGGACATGCGCCAGGTGATTCAGGGCTTGCGCCAATCTGGCGAAACCGTGGTCTGTGCCCTGCCGGGGCATGACGACGAAATCGACGAATTCAATTGCGACCGCGAACTGGCCGAAGTCAACGGCCAATGGATCGTGCGCAGCATTTAACTGTATTTTGTTCTTGGATGGGAAAAGAAATGACTGTTTCCAAAGGTCGCAACGTTGTTGTGGTTGGCACTCAATGGGGTGATGAAGGCAAAGGCAAGCTGGTCGACTGGCTGACCGAAAGCGCCCAGGGCGTCGTCCGCTTCCAAGGCGGCCACAACGCCGGCCACACGCTAGTCATCAACGGCGTGAAAACCGCGCTGCACCTGATTCCTAGCGGCATCATGCGTCCCGGCGTCAAGTGCTACATCGGCAATGGTGTGGTGCTGTCGGTAGGCAAGCTGTTCGAAGAAATCGAAGGTCTGGAAAAGGCTGGCGTGCAAGTGCGCAACCGCCTGCGCGTGTCCGAAGCCTGCCCGCTGATCCTGCCTTTCCACCAGGCGCTGGATCTGGCTCGCGAAGCGGCTCGCGAACAAGGCGGTGTGCAAAAAATCGGCACCACCGGCAAGGGTATTGGCCCTGCTTACGAAGACAAGATTGCTCGCCGTGCGCTGCGTGTGCAAGACCTTAAGCACCCAGAGCGCTTTGCCACCAAGCTGCGCGAGCTGCTCAACCTGCACAACCACATTCTGGTGAACGTGCTGGGTTCGCAAAAATTTGATTTCGGCCCGCAACTGGCTCCGTACATGAAGAACGGCGAAGTGCAGTTTGACGCGGTGTTCAACGAAGCCATGCAACACGCCGAACTGATCAAGCCCATGATCGCCGACGTATCGTGCGAACTGAACGCGCTGCACGCCCAAGGCGGCAACCTGCTGTTCGAAGGCGCGCAAGGCACGTTGCTGGATGTGGACCACGGCACCTATCCTTATGTCACCTCGTCCAACTGCGTGGCTGGCAATGCTGCTGCAGGTGCAGGCGTGGGTCCTGGCTTGTTGCACTACATCCTGGGTATCACCAAGGCCTACTGCACCCGCGTGGGCGGCGGCCCATTCCCTACAGAGTTGGAATGGCAAAAAGAAGGCACGCCTGGTTGGATCATGTCCACTGTGGGCGCTGAAAAGGGCGTAACGACCGGTCGCTTCCGTCGTTGCGGCTGGTTCGATGCTGCTTTGCTCAAGCGTTCGGCCCAAATTAACGGCCTGTCTGGCCTGTGCATCACCAAGCTGGACGTGCTGGACGGCATTGAAGAGCTGCAACTGTGCATTGGCTACGAGCTCGACGGTCAGAAGATCGACCTGCTGCCGCTGGGTGCTGATGACATCGAGCGTTGCAAGCCGATCTACGAATCCATTCCCGGTTGGACGGAAACGACGGTTGGCGTGACCGAATACGACAAGCTGCCTGCCAACGCGCGCCGCTATCTGGACCGCATCGCTGAGGTGACGGGCGTGCCTATCGCCATGGTCTCCACCAGCCCCGATCGTGACCACACGATCCTGATGCAAAACCCTTACCAGGCCTGAGCGCCTGAGTCTCTCCATTGATCGAGGAAAACCATGCTTACTGAAGACGGCAAGCACTTGTACGTCAGCTATGACGAATACCATGGCCTGATTGAAAAGCTGGCCATCAAGATTCACCAGTCCGGCTGGGAGTTCGACACCATTTTGTGTCTGGCCCGCGGCGGCATGCGCCCTGGTGACATCTTGAGCCGCATTTTTGACAAGCCTTTGGCCATCATGTCCACCAGCTCGTACCGCGCCGAAGCCGGTACCCAGCAAGGCCATCTGGACATCGCGCGCTTCATCACCACGCCCAAGGGCGAGATTGCCGGCCGCGTGCTGCTGGTCGATGACTTGGCTGACTCGGGTCACACGCTCAACGCCGTGATCCAAATGCTCAAGAACAACTACTCGCCCATCACCGAGCTGCGCAGCGCCGTGATCTGGACCAAGGGTGTCTCCAAGTTCACGCCCGATTACTCGGTGGACTTCCTGGCAACCAACCCCTGGATCCATCAGCCCTTCGAAGGCTACGACACACTGCGTCCAGAAAAGCTGCTGGAGAAGTGGAAGGTCTGAGCGCCGAGCTTTCCCGCCCAAATCCCTAAAAATTTTTCAGTTTTGTGAAAAGGGCGGGAAAACTCCTATACAATTGCGTTCATCGACAGCACGACGCCTTGCAAAGCTGCCAGACACAAATGGTGGTGAGC
>NZ_JBHZGV010000018.1:0-90535 GCF_043359985.1 Comamonas trifloxystrobinivorans | reverse complement strand
GACTGGCGCTGCATATCTACGCGACAGGTTGCAAGCCTCAGGGAGTTCCCTGCATACGCCAGCCCTGATCGGGCCATTCCCGAACGCTTTAACGATACAAGGAGATTTAGATCGATGCTGTCGATGTCCATGGCGCGATGATGACGGAAAACGAGTAGAGCCGATGTCTCTGGCGCTGGTTGGTGTACTCAGTCAAACCGGCCCAGCGCAAATGCGGCGGCATCCACAGTAGGTGTTTCGCCCATGACGAGCTGGCGCACATGGTGCGCGCTGCCCATGGCCAAGCCCCAGCCGTAGCCGCCGTGCGCTGCGTTGAGCCACACGCCGGGCGCGCCGGTGGCGCCCAGTACGGGCAAGCCGTCGGGTACCGTCATGCGCACGCCGCGCCAGGTTTGCAGCACCGATTGGCTGCGCTGGATGCTGCCGGGAAACCATTCCAGCAGCACGCTCACCAGCTCGTGGCGGGCTTCTTCCAGGCGCTCGGGCGATTCAGGCCAGCCGAGTTCGGCGCCGCCGCTGATGCGCAGGCGCGTGCCTTGGCGGGTGAGTACCATGCCTTTTTCCAAGTCGACGATCGACCCGCGTGGTGCGAGCGATTGCTCGGCAATCTGGATGCTGGCGCTATAGCTGTGAATGGCAGCGGCCGGGAGGCGGATGTCCAGTGTTTGCAGCAGCTGTTGCGTATGCTCGCCAGCGCACAGCACCACGGCGTCAAAGCTGCGCTCCGATTGTCCGGTATGGATGCGTACGCCCGCGCCTTCGGATTGGATGCGTGTGACGGCTTGCTGTGTCAGCAATTCCAGCCCGTGCGATTGCAGTACCTGCAGCAGGCCCTGCGAAAACAGGCGGCCATTGCCAGCCCAGGATTCGGGCAGGTGCAAAGCGCCGGACATGCGGATGTCGGTGGCCAGGCCTGGCTCCAGCGCGCGTGCTTCGGCTTCGCTGCATTGGCGGTAATCCACATGGGCGGCTGACAGGCGGCGCGTGAGCTCATACAACGCGGCGGCGTTGGGCTCTTTGCGCAGCGGCAGCAGCAAGCCGGCGTTGAACTGCGCATTGATATTGAACAGCTCTTGCGCATGCTGCATGCGCTGCATGGACAGCAGCTCCAGCTCTTGCAGCGCGGCTATGGATTCGATGTTGCCTTGCTTTTTGGCAATGCTTTGGTATTTGCGGGCCCAGCGGCGCGCGCCGGTGAGCAGGTTGCCTTGCACCGACAGCTCGGCAAACGGCGGGCGGTGCATGCCCAGTCGCAGGCTGGGCAAGAAGGCGGTCGCCCCCCAGGGGTTGATGACGCAGGGCCACATCAGGCCTGAGGGTGCAAAGCTGGCCTCTTCGGCGGCGGCGCGGTGCTGCTCGTAAATGCTGACTGTGTTGCCGGCTTCCATCAGCTCGAAAGCGGTGGCTATGCCCGCAATGCCTGCACCAACGACTGCAATTTTCATAAATACCCAGGGACCGGCCAGTTCTCTATGTGGTGGCGCTTTCAGTTTGCAAGCATTTGCAAGTGCTGTAGCGCACCCGTCAGATTGTGCCTAGGTTTTTCTGGCTCCAAGTCAGCCAACAGCGCGATTTCTCATTGAAATTCGCAATCAAACAAAGTTGCTTTGCGCTGCGTAGATGAGCGCCTTGTGGAATGTGCTAGAATCCTAGGGTTTTGCCGGATGCTGCGCGTGGTGCGCTGCACTGGTGGAATAAATCCCAAACCCGTCCGCCAAGGTGTTGCTGCTGCACTTGTAGAGTGGTGCAGGCAATTGTTGGACGGGATTTTAGACCTAACCTTCGGAGAAGACTATGTCCGTTACGATGCGCGAGATGCTGGAAGCCGGCGTCCACTTTGGCCACCAAACCCGTTTCTGGAACCCCAAGATGGGCCAGTACATTTTCGGTAGCCGCAACAAGATCCACATCATCAACCTGGAAAAGACCCTGCCTCTGTTCCAGGACGCCCAAAAGTTCGTCAAGCAACTGGCTGCCAACCGCGGCACCATCTTGATGGTGGGTACCAAGCGCCAATCGCGCGAAATCCTGGCTGCTGAAGCACAACGCGCTGGCGTGCCTTACGTCGACCAACGCTGGTTGGGCGGCATGCTGACCAACTTCAAGACCGTCAAGACCTCGATCAAGCGTCTGAAGGACATGAAGGCCCAGCAAGAAGCCGGTCTGGAATCGATGAGCAAGAAGGAACAACTGACCTTCACCCGCGAAATCGAAAAGCTGGAAAAGGACATCGGCGGTATCCAGGACATGACCGCTCTGCCTGATGCCATCTTCATCATCGACGTGGGCTTCCATAAGATCGCCGTGGCCGAAGCTCGCAAGCTGGGCATTCCTCTGGTGGGCGTGGTTGATACCAACCACAACCCCGAAGGCATCGACTACGTGATCCCCGGTAACGACGACTCGGCCAAGGCCGTGGAACTGTACGCCCGCGGTATCGCTGACGCGATCCTGGAAGGCCGTGCCAACGCCGTGGCTGAAGTGGCCAAGGCTGCTGCCGGCGAAGAAGGCGATGAGTTCGTGGAAGTGGAAAACACCGCTGCTTAATCCACCACGCTGCCCAATGGGCCGCGAATAAAAAGCGGGGCTCGGAATCGGCCCCCTTTTTTTTACCTACGTTTCCAATCAACCCAATTGAACTGAATACGGAGAATCAACATGGCAATTACCGCAAGCATGGTGGCAGAACTGCGCGCAAAGACCGACGCGCCGATGATGGAATGCAAGAAGGCGCTGACCGAGGCTGACGGCGACATGGCCAAGGCTGAAGAGCTGCTGCGCGTCAAGCTGGGCACCAAGGCTGGCAAGGCTGCCTCGCGTATCGCTGCTGAAGGTGTGATCACTGCTTTTGTTGACGGCAACAAGGGTGCCATCGTCGAAGTGAACAGCGAAACCGACTTCGTCTCCAAGAACGACAGCTTCATCGCCATGGCCAACGAAGCGGCCAAGCTGGTGGCTGAGAAGAACCCTGCCGATGTGGCTGCTCTGGGTGCTCTGGCTTATGAGCAAGACGGTTTCGGCCCCACGCTGGAAGAAGTGCGCAAGGGCCTGATCGGCAAGATCGGCGAGAACATGTCGTTCCGCCGCTTCAAGCGCTTCGAGGGCAGCAACCTGGCTGTGTACCTGCACGGCACCCGTATCGGCGTGGTGGTGGAGTTCGAAGGCGACGCACAAGCCGCCAAGGATGTGGCCATGCACGTGGCAGCCATGAAGCCTGTGGCGCTGACGGCAGACGAAGTGCCTGCTGATCTGATCGAAAAAGAGCGCAGCGTGGCCCTGGCCAAGGCGCAAGAATCGGGCAAGCCCGCCGACATCGCCACCAAGATGGTGGAAGGTTCGGTGCAGAAGTTCCTCAAGGAAGTCTCGCTGTACAACCAGGTCTTCGTGAAGGCTGCTGACGGCAAGCAAACCGTGGAGCAAATGCTCAAGGCTGCCAACACCAAGATCAAGTCCTTCACGCTGTATGTGGTGGGTGAAGGCATTGAGAAGAAGGTGGATGACTTCGCCGCTGAAGTGGCCGCGCAGGTTGCGGCCGCCAAGGGTTAATCATCATCCTGACAAAGGGGCTTAGGCCCCTTTGTTTCACCTGTCGTTTTTGCAAACCACCCATCCCCCCGGAGTCCTAGCCATGTCCAACAGCCCAGCCCATAAGCGTATTCTTCTCAAACTCTCTGGTGAGGCCTTGATGGGCGATGACGCCTTTGGTATCAACCGCGCCACCATCGTGCGCATGGTCGAAGAGATTGCGGATGTGACCCGCCTGGGCGTGGAAGTGGCGGTGGTGATTGGTGGCGGCAACATCTTCCGCGGCGTGGCGGGCGGCTCGGTCGGCATGGACCGCGCCACGGCCGATTACATGGGCATGCTGGCCACGGTGATGAACGCCCTGGCGCTGGCAGACGCCATGGACAAGCAAGGTCTGACGGCGCGCGTGATGTCGGCCATCGGCATCGAACAGGTGGTCGAGCCCTATGTGCGTCCCAAGGCGCTGCAGTACCTCGAAGAAGGCAAGGTAGTGGTGTTTGCTGCCGGTACCGGCAACCCATTTTTCACCACCGATACCGCAGCGGCGCTGCGTGGTGCTGAAATTGGCGCAGAATTGGTGCTCAAGGCCACCAAGGTGGATGGTGTTTACACCGCCGATCCCATGAAGGACCCCACCGCTACGCGTTACAGCAAGCTGACGTTTGACGAAGCCATCAGCCGCAACCTGGGCATCATGGATGCCACCGCTTTTGCGCTGTGCCGTGACCAGAAGCTGCCGATCCGGGTGTTCTCGATCGTCAAGAGCGGCGCGCTCAAGCGCGTGGTGATGGGCGAGGACGAAGGCACGCTGGTCTACGCCTGAGTGCGCAGGGGAATGAGCGGTATTGAGGAGTAAAGAATGACAATCGCAGAAATCAAGAAGAATCTCGAAGGCAAGATGGACCAATCGATTGCCGCCTTCAAGAACAACCTGACCAAGATCCGTACCGGCCGCGCCAACCCGCAGCTGCTGGACACCATCCATGTCGATTACTACGGCTCCATGGTGCCCCTGTCCCAGGTGGCCAACGTGGCGCTGATCGACAGCCGCACCATCAGCGTGACGCCCTGGGAAAAGAACATGGGCGCCAAGATCGAAAAGGCCATCCGCGAAAGCGATCTGGGCCTGAACCCGGCCGCCATGGGCGACCTGATCCGTGTGCCCATGCCGCCGATGAGCGAAGAGCGCCGCAAGGAAATGACCAAGCTGGTCAAGGCTGAAGGCGAAAACGCCAAGATCGCCGTGCGCAACCTGCGCCGCGATGCCAACGAAGGCGTCAAGAAGCTGGTCAAGGACAAGGAAGCCTCGGAAGACGATCAAAAGCGCTCGGAAGCCGATGTGCAAAAGATCACCGACAAGCACATCCAGCTGATCGACCAGCTGGTGGTCGAAAAAGAAAAAGACATCATGGCGGTCTGATCCCCGCTGGGATTGGCTTTTCACGCATGAAGTCTGTTGTGATTCCCCACCACATTGCCATCGTCATGGATGGCAATGGCCGGTGGGCCAAGCGCCGTTTTCTGCCCCGTCTGGCGGGTCACAAGCAGGGTGTGGATGCACTGCGCCGCTGCGCCAAGGCCTGCGCGGAGCGTGGCGTCAAGGTGCTCACGGTGTTTGCCTTCTCGTCCGAGAACTGGAACCGCCCCGCCGATGAGGTCGATGGCCTGATGTCGCTGCTGGCCGGTGCTTTGGCCAAGGAAGTGCCCTCGCTCGCGCGAGACGGCATCCGTTTGTATTTTGTCGGTGAGCGCGGCTCGCTCTCGCCCAAGGTGCAAGCAGGCCTGCAGCAGGCCGAGCAAGCCACAGCGCACAACGACCGCATGGTGCTCAACGTCTGCTTCAACTACGGCGGCCGTTGGGACATTGCGCAAGCCGCTGCCAAGCTGGCAGCTGCGGGCACGCAGGTTACCGAAATGGCCATGGCCCAGGCCATGGCGCTGGCCCATGTGCCTGATCCCGATCTGCTGATCCGTACCGGTGGCGAGATGCGCATCAGCAATTTTCTGCTTTGGCAGGCTGCCTACTCGGAGCTGTATTTCAGCGACAAATGGTGGCCCGATTTTGACGAGCAGGCGCTCGACGAGTCGATTGCCGAGTTCAACCGGCGTGAACGCCGCTTTGGCAAGACCTCCGAGCAGGTGGCCTTGCCCCAGTCCTAGCCATGTGACACAGTGGCGCCAGCCCGGTGGCTGGCGCCTTGTCTTTTCAGGAGAACGATTTGCTCAAACAACGCATCATTACCGCCGTAGTTCTCCTGCTGATCCTGATTCCCGCCATCGTGGCCAGCAATCCGCTGCCTTTTGCCGCGCTCATGCTGCTGGCCATGGGCGCTGCCGCCTGGGAGTGGGCGCGCCTGAACGGTTTGAGCGGCGTTGCCACCTATGCGGTGGCGGCTGTTTGCCTGGCGCTGTGTGGCCTGGCCTGGTGGCTCGGCTGGACGCAGCAATCTCTGCCCGCCTTGTGGCTCGTGGCAGGTGGCGCTTGGGTGCTGGTAGCGGCTTATTTGCTCAAGGCCGGTGTTCCAGGCTGGCCCCGTATTCCGCAAGCCCTGCGCATTGTTGTGGGCGTGCTCGCGCTGTGGGTGGCTTGGCTGGCCGTGGCGCAGGCCAAGTGGCTGGGCGTGAACTTTCTGCTGTCGGTTTTTGCCCTGGTGTGGACGGCCGATATCGGCGCCTACTTTGCCGGCCGTGCCTTTGGCTTGCGTTTTACCAAAGGCAAGCTGGCGCCGGCCATCAGCCCTGGCAAAAGCTGGGAAGGCGTGTGGGGCGGTGCCCTGGGCGTGCTGGTGTTGGCCGTGCTGTGGTGCCTGGCCGACCGCCATTTGGGTGCCAGCGTGCCCAGTCTGTATTCTCGTTTGTGGGCCTTCTCGCCATGGTTGATGGTGGTGGCCTGCGTTTTTCTGGCTGGCATGAGTGTCGCTGGTGACCTGGTGGAATCGCTGGTCAAGCGCAGTGCCGGCATGAAGGACAGCAGCCAACTGTTGCCCGGCCACGGTGGCGTGCTCGATCGCATCGATGCCTTGCTGCCCACTTTGCCGCTGGTGATGATGCTGCTGCCATTTTTGGATAAGTGAATTTCGCAATGACCATGCAAGTAACCGTCCTGGGATCGACGGGCTCGATTGGAACCAACACGCTGGATGTGATCGTCCGCCATCCAGACGCCTACCAGGTGTTTGCGCTCAGCGCGCACTCGCGCGTTGATATTTTGCTGGCGCAGTGCCTGCAGTTCCAGCCGCGCTTTGCGGTGATGACCAGCGCCGCACCCGCCAAAGAACTGCGCGAGCGCCTGCAACAAGCCGGCAGCCGCACCGAGGTGCTGGAAGGCGAACAAGCGCTGGAGCAAATTGCTGCTCACCCCGATACCGACGCGGTGATGGCCGCCATTGTGGGTGCCGCCGGCTTGCGCCCTGCGGTGGCTGCCGCTTTGGCTGGCAAGCGCTTGATGCTGGCGAACAAAGAGGCGCTGGTCGTCGGCGGTCAGCTTTTCATGGATGCCGTCAAACAAGGCGGCGCCAGCTTGCTGCCCATCGACAGCGAGCACTCGGCCATCTTCCAATGCCTGCCGGAAGACCCGGCAGAGTGGCCGCAGCGCGTGGACCACATCATTCTCACGGCCTCGGGCGGCCCCTTCCGCACCCGCGAGCCTGCCAGCCTGCGCGATGTAACGCCGCAGCAAGCCTGCAACCACCCGAACTTCTCGATGGGGCGCAAGATCTCCATCGACTCGGCCACCATGATGAACAAGGCGCTCGAAGTGATCGAGGCGCGCTGGCTCTTCGACATGCGGCCCGAGCAGATCAAGGTGGTGATCCACCCGCAGCAGATTGTGCACTCGATGGTGCAGTTCAACGACGCCTCCATCCTCGCGCAACTGGGTACGCCCGATATGCGCGTGCCCATTGCCGTCGGCCTGGCTTGGCCGCAGCGTGTGGCCAGCGGTGCTGCGCCTTTGGATTTCGCCAAGCTGGCAGCGCTCACCTTTGAAGAGGCGGATGCGCACCGCTTCCCCGGCTTGCATCTGTCCTGGCAAGCGCTGCGTGCGCCAGAAGGTACGACCACGGTGCTGAATGCGGCCAATGAGGTGGCAGTGGCGGCTTTCCTGGCCGGGCGCATGCGTTTTGACCAGATCTACCAGGTCAACGAGCAGGTGCTCTCTGGCATGCGGCCACAGTCGCCAGACAGCATTGATGCCTTGCTGGCACTCGATGCCGAAGTGCGCTCTTACGCCGAAGGCGTGATCGCCCATCTGCCCCGGTGAGGGGGCATTCGCACGCCTCGGTAGAATCGTGGTTTTGATAGCAAGGACCTGAGCAATGTTGACCGTTGTTGCATTCGTCGTTGCACTGGCCATCTTGATCGCCGTGCACGAGTACGGCCACTACCGCGTGGCGGTTGCCTGCGGCGTGAAAGTGCTGCGTTTCTCCATCGGTTTTGGCAAGCCCTTGCTGCGCTGGCAGGGCAAAAACTCGGGCACCGAGTTTGTCGTCAGTGCCATTCCTCTGGGCGGATACGTGCGCATGCTCGATGAGCGCGAGGCGCCGGTGGCCGAGGGCGAGCGCCATTTGGCCTTCAACACGCAGCCGCTGCGCTCGCGCGCGGCCATTGTTGCTGCTGGCCCTTTGGCCAATCTGCTGCTTGCTATCTTGCTGTATGCCTGCGTTAACTGGATCGGCGTGCGCGAGCCGGCAGCCATCATCGGCAGCCCGCCTGCAGCCAGCTTGGCGGCCCACGCCGGTTTGAATGGTGGCGAAACCGTGCGCGCCATGGCCTTGAGTGGCGAGGAAAGCCAGCCTGTGCGCTCGCTGGAAGACCTGCGCTGGTTCCTGGCCCAAGCGGCGCTCAATGGCAAGGATGTGGAATTGGCCGTGGTCGGCCGCAATGGCGGTGCCGAGCGCAGCTACCGCTTGCCACTCTCCAGCCTGGGTGCCTCCGATGCGAACCCGCAGCTGATGGAAAAGATTGGCCTGACGCATCCGTGGTCGTCAGCCGAGCTGGGTGATTTCGAGCAGGGCAGCGCGGCTTCACAGTCCGGGTTGCGCAAGGGTGATGTGGTGTTGCAGATCGACGGCGTGGCCGTGGGCGACGGCAGCCATCTGCGCCGCATGATCCGCGCCTCGGGCGCCGAAGGCCGCCCGCCGCTGCAAGACTGGTTGGTCGAGCGTGCCGGTTCGCGCGTCCATGTGCCCGTGCAATTGGCGCAGGCCGAAGACGGCGGGCAAAAGATTGGCCGCCTCGGCGCCTTTATTGGCGCGCCGGTAGCCATGGAGCAAGTGCGCTACGGCCTGTGGGAAGGCTTGAGCAAGGGCGCGCAAAAGACCTGGGAAGTGTCGACGCTCACGCTCAAGATGATGGGCAAGATGGTGATCGGTCAGGCTTCGCTGCAGAACATCAGCGGGCCGCTGACGATTGCCGAATACGCGGGCAAATCGGCCCAGATCGGCCTGACACAATACCTTGCATTTTTGGCGCTGATCAGCGTCAGTCTGGGTGTGCTGAATCTGTTGCCGCTGCCGGTGCTCGATGGCGGCCACCTGATGTATTATCTTTGGGAGGCTGTCACTGGCAAGCCGCCCACCACGCAATGGCTGGAGCGCTTGCAAAAAGGTGGTATCGCCGTGCTGCTGCTCATGATGTGCATTGCGTTCTTCAACGATTTGTCGCGGCTATTGGGCTGAGTTTCGCGGCGTTACTGCATAATGGGCGGCCCTTGTTGCTATCACAAATGACATATTCCATCCCTTCTTCGCTTTTTCGCAAGACCACGGCTGCTGCGGCCTTGATGCTGATCGCCAAGCTGTCTTGGGCGCTGGATCCTTTCACCATCCAAGATATCCGAGTCGAAGGCTTGCAGCGTGTGGAGCCGGGAACCATCTTTGCTTCCATGCCCCTGCACGTGGGCGATGATTACAACGACGAAAAAGGCTCGTCCGCAATCCGTGCGCTGTTTGCCCTGGGTCTGTTCAAGGATGTGCGCCTGGAAGCCAATGGCAACGTGCTGGTGGTGGTCGTCGAAGAGCGCCCCACGATCTCCAATGTCGATTTCCTCGGCACCAAGGAGTTCGACAAGGAAGCCATGAAAAAGGCCATGCGCGATGTCGGGCTGACCGAAGGTCGCCCCTACGACAAAGCGCTGACCGACCGTGCCGAGCAAGAGCTCAAGCGCCAGTACATCAACAAGAGCATGTACGCGGCCGATGTGGTGACCACGGTCACGCCTATCGAGCGCAACCGCGTCAACCTGACTTTCACGGTGACCGAAGGCGAAGCGGCCAAGATCAAGGAAATCCACATCTCGGGCAACAAGGATTTCAAGGAATCCACGTTGACCGATCTGTTCGACCAGGACACCGGTGGCTGGCTGAGCTGGTACACCAAGAGCGACCGCTATTCCAGCTCCAAGTTCAACGCCGACCTGGAAACGCTCAAGTCCTTCTACCTGTCGCGCGGCTATCTGGAGTTCCGCATCGAATCGACCGAGGTCTCGATCTCGCCCGACAAGGAACGTATCTCCATCAACCTGCAGGTGCATGAAGGGCCGAAGTTCGTCGTCTCTGGCGTCAAGCTCGAAGGCAATTACCTCGATCGCGAGGACGAATTCAAGTCGCTCATCACCATCAAGCCCGGCGAGCCTTACAACGCCGACCGCGTGACAGAGACGACCAAGCGCTTCACCGACCACTTTGGCAGCTTTGGCTATGCGTTTGCGCGGGCCGAAGCCGTGCCCGAGATCGACCGCGAGAACAACCGCGTCGAGCTGGTGCTCAAGGCCGAGCCATCGCGCCGCGCCTATGTGCGCAAGGTCAACGTGGCGGGCAACAACCGCACGCGTGACGAAGTCATCCGCCGCGAAGTTCGCCAGTACGAGGCCTCGTGGTACGACTCGGACAAGATCAAGCTTTCGCGCGACCGTGTCGACCGTCTGGGTTTCTTCAACGATGTGGCGGTAGATACACAAGAAGTGCCGGGCGCACCCGACCAGGTGGATGTCAACATGACGGTCACCGAAAAGCCCACCGGCTCGTTGCAGCTGGGGGCGGGTTACTCCAGCGCTGAAAAGGTCTCGCTGACCTTCGGTATCAAGCAAGAGAACGTGTTTGGCTCGGGCAACTACCTGGGCATTGACGTCAACACCAGCAAGTACCACCGTACGCTGGTGGTGAGCACGACCGATCCTTATTTCACCAAGGACGGCATCTCGCGCACCTACGACATGTACTACCGCACCGACCGTCCGTACGACGAGCAGGGCGGTAACTACCAGATCATCACGACCGGTGGCTCGGTACGCTTTGGTATTCCGTTCAGCGAACTCGACACCGTCTATGTCGGTGGCGGTATTGAAAACACGCGCATCAAGCTGGGCACCAACATGCCCGCTGCCTACCTCGATTACGCTACCCGTTACGGCAACACCAGCCTGAACTTCCCGCTGACCCTGGGTTGGTCGCGTGACAGCCGCGACAGCGCACTGGCTCCCAACTCGGGCCGCTTCCAGAAGCTGGGCTCGGAGTGGTCGCTGTTTGGCGATGCGCGCTACCTCAAAGCCAACTACCAGTTGCAACAGTACATTCCGTTGAACAAGCGCTACACCGTGGCACTGAACGGCGAAGTGGGTTGGGGCAAGGGCATGGGCGGCAAGGCCTTCCCGGTGTTCAAGAACTACTTCTCCGGTGGTCTGGGCTCGGTGCGAGGCTTCGAACAAAACACCCTCGGTCCGCGTGATGTGACCGGCGCCACCCTGGGTGGCTCCAAGAAGCTGACGCTGAACGCCGAGTTCATCGGGCCCATGCCCGGTACCGGCAATGACCGTACTTTCCGCTGGTTCGCTTTCGTCGATGCCGGCAATGTCTGGGGTGACGAGCAGGACTTCAAGCTGAATGAACTGCGCGCCTCCGCGGGTGTTGGGTTGAGCTGGATTTCCCCACTGGGACCGCTGCGATTGGCTTATGCTCAGCCAGTTCGCAAATTCACCGGCGATAAAATCCAGAAATTGCAATTCCAAATCGGAACATCTTTCTAATGAATACTTTTTCTCGTCCCTTTCCGTTGATGGTTTTGGCTGCGGCCCTGTCGTTTGGTGCAGTGGCGCAAGCGCAAGAGTTCAAGGCTGGTTTTGTCAATACCGATCGCATCTTCCGCGAAGCCAATGCTGCCAAGGCGGCCCAGGCCAAGCTGGAGACCGAATTCTCCAAGCGTGAAAAAGAACTGGTCGACGCCGGCAGCAAGCTCAAGACCGAAGGCGAAAAGTTCGAGCGCGAAGCACCGACCATGTCGGAGAGCCAGCGCGTCACGCGCCAGCGTCAGCTGGTGGACCAGGACCGTGAATTCCAGCGCAAGCGCCGCGAATTCCAGGAAGACCTGAGCGCCCGCAAGAGTGAAGAGCTGTCGGCCGTGCTCGAGCGCGCCAACAAGGTCGTCAAGCAAGTGGCTGAGCAGGAAAAATACGATGTGGTGCTGCAAGAAGCGGTCTACATCAACCCCAAGCACGACATCACCGAGAAGGTGCTCAAGGCTCTCAACGCAGCCCCTGCTGGCAAGTAAGCCGAGGTCCGTGTGAGCTTGCAGCTGGGACAGATTGTCGATGCCTTGGGCGGACGCCTGGAAAAAGGCGATCGCAGCTTGCAGATCGAGGCCATAGCCTCGCTGGAAGATGCCGGTCCGCATGACATCAGCTTTCTGAGCAACCCCCGGCTGCACGCACAAATGCAGGCTTCGCGTGCAGCCTGTGTCGCTGTCAGCGAACGCATGGAAGCCCAGGCCCGTGAGCGGGCCGGTGCTTACTTGGTGGTGGACGATCCCTACCTGTTCTTTGCCCGGCTCACCCAGTTGTGGCGCCAGCACCACCAGATCCGCGCGGTCAAAACCGGTGTTCACCCTTCTGCCGTGGTGGAAGAGGGCGCGCAAATTCACCCCAGCGCCTCCGTAGGCCCGCTGTGCCATGTGGGTGCAGGCGCGGTGATTGGTGCTGATTCGGTGCTCACCTCGCGTGTCACCCTGGGTGCCGGCTGTGTGCTGGGTCAGCGGGTATTGGTGCAGCCTGGCGCGGTCATCGGTGGCGATGGCTTTGGCTTTGCCAATGACAAAGGGCGCTGGATCAAGATCGAGCAGCTGGGCAATGTGCGCATTGGCGACGATGTTGAGATCGGGTCCAACACATGCATCGACCGTGGTGCTTTGCAAGACACGGTCATCGCCAACGGCGTCAAGATCGACAACCAGGTGCAGATCGGGCACAACGTCGAAATTGGCGAGAACTCGGCCATGGCGGGCTGCACAGGCATTGCCGGTAGTGCCAAGATAGGGCGCAATTGCACGATAGGAGGGGCCGGGATGATCCTGGGGCACCTGGAAATCGCCGACAATGTGCATATTTCGGCGGCGACCGTCGTGAGTCGGTCCATCAAGCAGCCGGGGCATTACACCGGCTTCTTCCCTATCGACGACAATGGCAACTGGGAAAAAAACGCCGCCACCCTCAAACATCTCCATGCACTGAGAGACCGCATCAAGGCCTTGGAGCAAACACAGAAAAACGGCTAAGCCGAGTTCACTATGATGGATATTCAAGGAATTCTCAAGCAACTGCCCCACCGCTACCCATTTTTGCTGGTGGACCGGGTGCAAGAGCTGGAGCGCAATACCCGCATCCGGGCAATCAAGAACGTCACGTTCAACGAGCCCTTCTTCACCGGGCATTTCCCAGGCCGCCCTGTCATGCCCGGCGTGCTGATTCTGGAAGCGCTGGCGCAAGCAGCCGGCCTGCTGGCTTTCGACGCCATGGGCCAGGTGCCCGACGAGAACAACATCTACTACTTTGTCGGTATCGACTCGGCACGCTTCAAGCGCCCCGTGGTGCCTGGAGACCAGTTGGTGCTCGAGATCACCATCGACCGCGTGCGCGGTGGTATCTGGAAGTTCAAGGGCGTGGCCAGCGTCGACGGCGAAGTGGCCGCCGAAGCTGAACTGATGTGCACCATGCGTCACGTGGAATGACGGCTGATGGCAGCTGTCAGTCTTATTCACCCGACCGCCATCGTTGACCCGGCCGCCGAGCTGGATTCGACGGTGGCGGTCGGGCCGTATGCGGTCATTGGCCCCAAGGTGTGCATTGGCGCACGCAGCTCGGTCGGTGCCCACTGTGTGATCGACGGCATCACCAGCATTGGCGCGGACAACCAGATATTTCCGCACGCTGCCTTGGGTGGCGCGCCGCAAGACAAGAAATATGCGGGCGAGCCGACCCGCCTGGAAATTGGCGATCGCAACACCATTCGCGAGTTCTGTACCTTCAGCACCGGCACGGTGCAGGATGAAGGTGTTACCCGCGTGGGCGACGACAACTGGATCATGGCCTATGTCCACATTGCCCATGACTGCCGCGTAGGCAACAACACCATTTTGGCCAACAACGCCACGCTGGCCGGCCATGTGCATGTGGCGGATTGGGCGATCATTGGCGGCCTGACCGGCGTGCACCAGTTCAGCAAGATCGGTGCCCATGTGATGGCCGGCTTTGCCAGCCATATCAGCCAGGACGTGCCGCCTTTCACCATGGTCGACGGCCACCCGTTGGCTGTGCGCGGACTGAACCTCGAAGGTCTGCGCCGCCGTGGCTTCAGCGCCGAGCGCCTGGCTGTCATCAAGCAGGCCTACCGCGTGCTCTACCGCAGTGGTCTCACCTTGCATGCGGCCATCGAGGCGCTGAACAATCTGCGCAACAGCTGTGAGCCAGAGGCGCAGGCCGATGTGCAGCTGATGCTGGATTTTCTGGCGCAGTCCCAGCGCGGCATCGTGCGCTGAGCGCGCATGGCAGGCGCAATGCAAAAAACCACTTCCACCTTCTTGGCCATGGTCGCCGGGGAAACCTCGGGCGATCTGCTGGCCAGCCTGGTGCTGCAAGGTCTGCAGGCCGATATTCCGGCCTTGCGGGCCGCAGGCATTGGCGGCCAGCGTATGGCCGATGCCGGCTTTGATGCCTGGTGGCCCAGCGAACGCTTGGCCGTGCACGGTTACAGCGCCGAGCTGCTCAAGCGCATCTGGGGCATTTTGCGCATCCGCAAGCAGCTGGTGCAGCGCTTGTCGGCCGACAAACCGCAGCTTTTCATGGGCATCGATGCGCCCGATTTCAACCTGGGCGTGGAAGAGCGCTTGCGCGCCCAGGGCATCAAGACGGTGCATTTTGTCTGCCCGTCGATTTGGGCCTGGCGTCCCGAGCGGGTGGAGAAAATCCGCCGCTCGGCCGACCATGTGCTGTGCATCTTCCCTTTCGAGCCGGCCTTGCTGGCCCAGCACGGCATTGCTGCCACCTATGTGGGCCACCCGCTGGCCAATGTGATTCCGCTGCAGCCCGATCGCGCGGCAGCGCGACAGCAGCTGGGCTTGCCGCTCGATGGCGAGGTGCTCGCCATTTTGCCTGGCAGCCGCGCCTCGGAAGTGGGTTACATCGCCAAGCCGTTCTTTCTGGCTGCGGCTATGCTTTTGCGAGCACGTCCTTCGCTTACAATCCTGGTCCCTGCTGTTCCGGCTTTGCGCGCACGTATTGCGGCGCTGGCTGCCGAATGCGGGATATTGGATCGCATCCGCATTCTTGACGGCCAGTCGCATCTGGCCTTGCAAGCCTGCGATTGCACGCTGATCGCCAGCGGCACGGCCACCTTGGAGGCGGCGCTGTTCAAGCGTCCCATGGTCATCAGCTACCACATGCATGCCATCAGCTGGCGTCTCATGAAGCGCAAGCAATTGCAGCCCTGGGTGGGTTTGCCCAATATCCTGTGCCAAGACTTTGTCGTGCCCGAGCTGTTGCAAGACGCTGCCACGCCGCAAGCCTTGGCCGAGGCGGTCACGCAATGGTTGGACGCGCCACGCCAGGACCCGGCGCGCCTCGCCCGGCTGGAGCAGCGTTTTCACGACCTGCACCTGGAATTGCGCAGGGACACACCAAAGCTTGCCGCCGATGCCATCCAAAAAATACTCGCTGCCTGACCAGGCCTCTTTGCCGTGGCATCCGCCCGGCTTGGTGGCGGGCGTCGATGAAGCAGGGCGCGGACCGTTGGCAGGCCCGGTGGTGGCAGCAGCGGTCATTTTGGATGAGCGCTCGCCGATTGCGGGTTTGGCTGATTCCAAAAAGCTCACTGCTGCCAAGCGTGAGAAGCTCTACGACGAAATCCGCGCCAAAGCGCTGTGCTGCTGCATTGCGCAAGCCACGGTGCAAGAGGTGGACAGCCTCAATATTCTGCAAGCCACCATGCTGGCCATGCAGCGTGCCGTCAACGGCTTGCGCCTCAAGCCGGTATGCGTGTTGGTCGACGGCAACCGCCTTCCGCGCCTGGATGTGCCGGCCGAGGCTATCGTCAAAGGCGATGCGCTGGTGCAGGCCATCTCGGCAGCGTCGATTCTGGCCAAGGTGCACCGCGACCGCTGGTGTGAAGACATCGATCGCCAATACCCCCAATATGGCTTTGCCGCGCACAAAGGCTATGGTACGGCTTTGCACTTGGCTGCCTTGCATGCGTATGGCGCGTGCCCCGAGCACCGCCGCAGCTTCTCGCCGGTGGCCCAGGTGCTGGCCATGAAGTCGGACGTTGTGCCTGCTGCCCTGGTCCGGTAAAGCTTGCTCGCCTGTGCGGCGAGCTGTCATAGAAAGATGCTTGTGCACACTGCTAAACCGCCGATTTATATCCAATCCCGTGACAACGCCCTGGTCAAGGACTTGCGCCGTCTGATGGACGATGGCGCCGCTTATCGCAAGCAAGGCCAGGTCTGGATCGAGGGCGATCACCTGTGCAGCGCTGCGCTGACGCGGGGCAAGAAGCCGGCTGTCGGCGTTTTTTCCGAGCAGTACTGGCAGACCGTGCCCGAGCAGTTTGCGCTGGCTGCGCCCAAAAACGTGGTGATCGCCGATGCGCTCTATGCCAGCCTGTCGCCTTTGCCTTCGCCAGCGCCATTTGGCTTTTTGATGGATCTGCCTGCTGATGCGGCTCGTCTGCAGGCCGGTCTGGCCACCGTGGTGCTGGACCGCGTGCAGGACGCGGGCAATGTCGGCTCCATCTTGCGCAGTGCTTCGGCCTTCGGCTTTGCCCAGGTGGTGGCCATCAAGGGCAGTGCGGCGCTGTGGGGTGGCAAGGTGTTGCGTGCCGGCATGGGTGCGCATTTCGCTTTGCATCTGGTGGAAAACGCTTCGGTGGACGAGGTGTTGGGCTTGCAACAGCCCTTGCTGGTGACCAGCTCGCACCAGGGTGACTGGTTGCACCGCGCCAGCTTGCCCTGGCCTTGCACCTGGGTCATGGGGCACGAAGGGCAGGGCGTTTCGCCCGCTCTGCAAGCGGCTGCTACGCAACACATTCGCATTACGCAGCCGGGCGGCGAAGAGTCGCTCAATGTCGGTGCGGCCGCAGCTATTTGCCTGCACGCCAGTGCTGCGGCACGCAGCTGATGCTTGGGTTAAAACTATGCGCTTTGCGTAGTTTGTGATGCTTATATGCGCTCTGTGTAGGAAAAACACTGCGCAGAGTGTGTAATTTTTGCCCGAAAAGCCCTGCAATCAGCCCCGCTGCTGACTCAGGATGCAGCCAACACGCTACAATGGGTGGCTTTCAAGTAATCACGTCGCCCGGCCGCACTCAAAGCAACCTCTCATAAGCACAGCCTCTGGTGGAGCAAAACCCCGCTGCAGGCTCCGGGCGACCCGTAACCATCCGGAGAACCCAGTGTTTTTGTCTCAACAGGGCGCGTTTCCTCCCGCCATCCTGGCGCTCGCAGACGGCACGGTCTTTATTGGCAACTCGATTGGTGCGCAAGGCACCACCACCGGCGAAGTGGTGTTCAACACCGCCATGACCGGTTACCAAGAAATCCTCACCGACCCCAGCTACTGCCAGCAGATCGTGACGCTCACGTATCCGCACATCGGCAACTACGGGATCAACGGCGAGGATATTGAGTCCGACAAAGTCTATGCCGCCGGCCTGATCATCAAGAATCTGCCTTTGCTGGCCAGCAACTTCCGCAGCACCGAAACGCTGTCGGATTACCTGCGACGCACCAACACGGTCGCCATCGCCAACATCGACACCCGCAAGCTCACCCGCCTGCTGCGTGACAAGGGGGCGCAAAACGGCGCCATCGTCGGTCTGGCCGCTGGCGAAACCGTGTCGCAAGCCAAGATCGACGAAGCCATCGCCGCCGCCAAGGCCGCGCCCAGCATGAAGGGCCTGGATCTGGCCAAGGTGGTGAGCGTTGCCCAGTCGTACGAGTGGACGCAGACCGAGTGGCAACTGGCCCGCGCTGATGGCACGCCCGGTTATGGCAAGCTGCAAAACCACGAATTCCACGTGGTGGCCTATGACTTCGGTGTCAAGAAAAACATTCTGCGCATGCTGGCCGAGCGCGGCTGCCGCGTGACCGTGGTGCCCGCACAAACGCCTGCGGCCGATGTGCTCAAGTACCAGCCCGATGGCATCTTCCTGTCCAACGGCCCTGGCGACCCAGAGCCTTGCGATTACGCCATTGCTGCTGCGCGCACCATCATGGACAGCGGCGTGCCCACCTTCGGCATCTGCCTGGGTCACCAGATCATGGCGCTGGCCTCGGGTGCCAAGACCTTCAAGATGCAGAACAGCCACCACGGTGCCAACCACCCGGTCAAAGACCTGGACAGCGGCCGCGTCTGCATCACCAGCCAGAACCACGGTTTTGCGGTGGATCTGAACACGCTGCCGGCCAACACCCGCGCCACGCATGTGAGCCTGTTCGACGGCACCTTGCAAGGCATGGAGCGCACCGACAAGCCGGCTTTCTGCTTCCAGGGTCACCCGGAGGCATCGCCTGGCCCGCACGATGTGTCGTACCTGTTCGACCGTTTTGTCGAGCTGATGCGCAAGCACAAAAAGGCATAAGGGCCAAGAAGCCCAGCCTGTTGTCCAACCGAGAGAGGGAATTTGCTGCCATGAAACTGTTTTCTTTTCCAGTCGCCGCGCTTGAAAAAGCGATCAACAAGCGCATCCTGAGCTTGTCGCCCGAGCACAAGGAATGGTTTGTGGCGCGTTGGCAGCAAAAGCCCTACAAGAAATCCTTCCTCGACAACAAGGCCTTGCCGCTGGTCACCATCGTGGCCAAGTGCAAGACCATGGAAGACGAGGAATTTGCCCAGCTGATGGCCGAGTGGGACGCCAAGTTCTACGAAGCCGAAGCGGAAGTGCTGCGCCCCATGGTGCAGGGCGACGGTTTGCTGCAGCTGATGCAGAAAAACCTGCCCGAAGCCCGCGTGCTAGCCATTTTGAACAAATTAGATACCGACCGCGTATGAAAAAGCGCTGGCTGCCTGGCAAAACCCGGCGAGCTGGCGTACGCGATTGCAAGGCGAGCCCTATGTCTAAACGCACAGATCTTAAAAGCATTCTTATTATTGGCGCTGGCCCGATCATCATCGGCCAGGCCTGCGAGTTCGACTACTCCGGCGTTCAAGCCTGCAAGGCGTTGCGCGAAGAAGGCTACAAAGTCATCCTGATCAACAGCAACCCTGCCACGATCATGACCGACCCGGCCACGGCCGACGTCACCTACATCGAGCCCATCACCTGGCAGACGGTCGAGAAGATCATCGCCAAGGAGCGCCCCGATGCGATCTTGCCCACCATGGGTGGCCAGACCGCGCTGAACTGCGCGCTCGACCTGTGGAAGCACGGCGTGCTCGACAAGTACCAGGTCGAGCTGATCGGCGCCAAGCCCGAAGCCATCGACAAGGCCGAAGACCGCCTGAAGTTCAAGGACGCCATGACCAAGATCGGTCTGGGCTCGGCACGCTCTGGCATTGCCCACAGCATGGACGAAGCCTGGGCGGTGCAAAAGCAGGTCGGCTTCCCCACGGTGATCCGCCCCAGCTTCACGCTCGGCGGCACCGGCGGCGGCATTGCCTACAACCCGGAAGAGTTCGAAACCATCTGCAAGCGCGGCCTGGAAGCCTCGCCCACCAACGAGCTGTTGATCGAAGAATCGCTGCTCGGCTGGAAAGAGTACGAGATGGAAGTGGTGCGCGACAAGGCGGACAACTGCATCATCGTCTGCTCGATCGAAAACTTGGACCCCATGGGCGTGCACACCGGCGACTCGATCACCGTGGCTCCTGCACAAACGCTGACCGACAAGGAATACCAGATCATGCGCAATGCCTCGCTGGCAGTGCTGCGTGAAATTGGTGTGGATACCGGCGGCTCCAACGTGCAGTTCTCGGTCAACCCCAAGGACGGTCGCATGATCGTCATCGAGATGAACCCCCGTGTCTCGCGTTCGTCCGCTCTGGCCTCCAAGGCCACGGGCTTCCCGATCGCCAAGATCGCTGCCAAGCTGGCTGTGGGCTACACCCTCGATGAGCTGAAGAACGAAATCACCGGCGGTGCAACGCCTGCGTCGTTCGAACCCACGATCGACTACGTGGTCACCAAGATCCCACGTTTCGCCTTCGAGAAGTTCCCCGCTGCCGACAACCGCCTGACCACGCAGATGAAGTCGGTCGGTGAGGTGATGGCCATCGGCCGTACCTTCCAAGAGTCCTTCCAAAAAGCCCTGCGCGGCCTGGAAGTGGGCGTGGACGGCATGAACGAGAAAACCCAGGACCGCGAGATTCTGGAAAAGGAACTGGGCGAGCCCGGTCCCGACCGTATCTGGTACGTGGGCGATGCCTTCGCTGCCGGCTGGTCGCTCGACGAAGTGCACAACATCACCAAGATCGACAAGTGGTTCCTGGTGCAGATCGAAGAGATCGTCAAGCTGGAGCTGGCGCTCGACAAGCACACCGAAGCCAGTGGCGACAAGGCGCTGGCCCAGCTGACCGCTGAAGACCTGCGTGGCCTCAAGCAAAAGGGCTTCTCGGACCGCCGCCTGGCCAAGCTCTTGCACACCACCGATACGGCCGTGCGCGAAGCCCGCAAGGCGCTGAACGTGCGCCCCGTGTTCAAGCGTGTGGACACCTGCGCTGCCGAGTTCGCCACGAACACGGCCTACATGTACTCCACGTATGACGAAGAGTGCGAAGCGCAGCCCAACGACAAGAAAAAGATCATGGTGCTGGGCGGTGGCCCGAACCGTATCGGTCAGGGTATCGAGTTCGACTACTGCTGCGTGCACGCCGCCTTGGCCATGCGCGAAGACGGTTACGAAACCATCATGGTCAACTGCAACCCCGAGACCGTGTCGACCGACTATGACACCTCGGACCGTCTGTACTTCGAGCCCGTGACGCTGGAAGACGTGCTGGAAATCGTGGCCGTCGAAAAGCCCGCTGGCGTGATCGTGCAGTACGGCGGCCAAACGCCGCTGAAGCTGGCCCTGGCGCTGGAAAAAGAAGGCGTGCCTATCGTTGGTACCTCGCCCGACATGATTGACGCTGCCGAAGACCGCGAGCGCTTCCAGCACCTGCTGCAATCGCTGAACCTGCGCCAGCCGCCCAACGCCACGGCCCGTACCGAAGGCGAGGCGCTGGAACACGCTCGCCAGCTGGGCTATCCGCTGGTGGTGCGTCCTTCGTACGTGCTGGGTGGCCGTGCCATGGAAATCGTGCACGAAGAGCGCGATCTGGAGCGCTACATGCGCGAAGCCGTGAAGGTCAGCAACGACTCGCCCGTGCTGCTGGATCACTTCCTGTCCAACGCCATCGAGTGCGACGTGGATTGCGTGCGCGACAAGACCGGCAAGGTCTTCATCGGCGGCGTCATGGAGCACATCGAACAAGCGGGCGTGCACTCGGGTGACTCGGCTTGCTCGCTGCCTCCGTACTACCTGTCCAAGGCCACGGTCGACGAGATCAAGCGCCAGACCGCTGCCATGGCCGAAGGCCTGAACGTGGTGGGCCTGATGAACGTGCAGTTCGCCATTCAAGAGCGCGACGGCAAGGACATCATCTATGTGCTCGAAGTGAACCCCCGCGCCTCGCGTACCGTGCCGTTCGTCTCCAAGGCTACTGGCATCCAGCTGGCCAAGGTGGCTGCGCGCTGCATGGTGGGCGACACGCTCGAAGAGCTGGGCATCACCAAGGAAGTCACGCCGCCTTACTTCAGCGTCAAGGAAGCCGTGTTCCCGTTCGTCAAGTTCCCTGGCGTGGACACCATTCTCGGCCCCGAGATGAAGTCGACCGGCGAAGTGATGGGCGTGGGCAAGACCTTTGGTGAAGCCTACGTCAAGAGCCAACTCGGCGCCGGCACCAAGCTGCCCCGCTCGGGCAAGGTCTTCCTGACCGTTAAGAACAGCGACAAGGCGCGTGCTGTGGCCATCGCCAAGGATCTGGCCGCCATGGGCTTCAGCCTGTGCGCCACCCGTGGCACGGCAGCTGCGATTGCCGAAGCCGGCGTGGAAGTGCAAACGGTGAACAAAGTTACCGAAGGCCGCCCACACATCGTGGACATGATCAAGAACAATGAAATTGCGATGGTCATCAACACGGTGGAAGAGCGCCGCAATGCGATCGCTGATTCGCGTGCCATCCGTACCAGCGCCTTGCTGGCCCGCGTGACCACCTTCACCACCATCTTCGGTGCCGAGGCGGCCGTGGAAGGCTTGCGCAATATGGATAATCTGGAAGTGCACTCGGTGCAAGAGCTGCACGCCAGCCTGCACCATTGATCACAAATTACGGCCCGGCCGCTTTTGTGTGCAGACACAAAAATCGGCATAATAGGGGCTGATATGCAACCGCCGCGCTCCCAGCGCGGCGGTTTGCTTTTGATGTTGTCGTCGCCGAATCGACGGATGTGTTTGGGCCCTGGTACTGCCAAGGCCCCTTGAATGTTTGTGGAGACCGATATGGCCACTATCCCCATTACCAAGCGCGGTGCAGAAAAGCTCAAGGAAGAGCTGCAACGCCTGAAAACCGTGGACCGCCCCGGTGTGATCGCTGCGATTGCCGAAGCGCGCTCGCACGGTGACCTGAGCGAAAACGCTGAATACGACGCCGCAAAAGACCGCCAGGGCTTTATCGAAGGCCGCATCCAGGAAGTGGAAGCCAAGCTGTCGGCCGCCCAGATCATCGACCCCACCCAGCTCGACGCAGGTGGCAAGGTGGTGTTTGGCGCTACCGTGGACCTGGAAGACGAAGAAAGCGGCGATCCAGTCACCTACCAGATCGTGGGCGAAGACGAGGCTGATTTGAAGCACGGCCTGATCAACGTCTCCAGCCCGATCGCCCGCGCGCTGATTGGCAAGGAAGAGGGCGATACAGCTGTAGTGATGGCGCCCGGTGGCGAGCGCCGCTATGAAGTCGTCGGCGTAAAGTACATCTGACCCTGAGGCGCGAAGCGCCTCGCTCTGGGACTGACCATGTTGATGCAACGCCTCCCCCTATTTGCAGCTGCCCTGTGGTGGGGTAGCTTGTCGTCTATTGGCTTTATGGCCGTGCCCATGCTGTTTGCCAACCTGCCGCAGGCAGCCATGGCGGGCTTCATGGCGGCCAAGCTGTTCGCGGCGCAAACCTGGGTATCGATTGCCTGCTGCCTGGTGCTGCTGGCGCTGGCCAAAGACAAACAGTCCAACACCCTGCATGCTTGGGCCAAAGCTGTCATTGGTTTTGTCATTGGCGGCATGCTGCTGGCCTTGCTGGTGCAGTACGGCGTGTCACCCAAAATCGTGGCGCGCGAGAACCTCAAGCTCTGGCACAGCCTGGGCACGCTCATGTATGCGTTGCAGTGGCTGTGCGCGGCCGTGGCGCTGTGGCGCCTGTCTGCGCGCCCGGCCAGCGCTTGACCTGTGCCAATTACCGTGTTGGGCTGCAAGAGTAAACTTGGCAGGCCATGCAAACCCAAATCGTAAAAATCGACGCTACCGACTGGCGTAGCGTGCCCAGCCGTCCCGAGTGGACGGCGGCGGTCGAGGCCGGCAAGGTCTTGTACTTTCCCCAGCTGACGTTTGCGCTGACTGAAGCGGAGCAAAAGCTGCTGCGCCCGGACGTGCGCGACCCGAAAACCCGCAACATCAGTCTGAACGTCGACGGCACCATCAAAGGCGTGGCGGGCGATGCGGCCACGCAAAAGCAGGTGGCTGGTATGGTGGAGCGCTTTCGCGACCAGGCCACCGCACTCATTGCCGGCCTTTTCCCCAACTACATGCCGGTGGTGCGTATGGCGCCCACCAGCTACCGGCCATCGCAGGTAGAGACGCGGGCGCAGTCTTGGCGGGCAGACGACAAGCGCATGCATGTCGACGCATTTCCATCGCGACCCAACTATGGTGAGCGCATTTTGCGCGTCTTCACCAACGTCAACCCGGAAGGCCAGCCTCGCGTCTGGCGCGTGGGCGAGCCGTTTGAAGACGTCGCGAAAAAATTTGTGCCACGCGCCAAACCGTACAGCGCCTGGCAAGCCAAGGCGCTGGAGCTGCTGCACGTCACCAAGTCCTACCGCAGCGAATACGACCACCTGATGCTGCAACTGCACGATGGCATGAAGGGCGATCTGGTGTACCAGAAAGAAGCACCGCAAGAGACCGTGCCTTTCGCCGCCGGCTCCACCTGGGTGTGCTTCTCGGACCAGGCCGTGCACGCCGTCATGTCCGGCCAGTACATGTTGGAGCAAACCCTGTTCTTACCGCCAGGCAGCGAGTACAACCCGGAGGCTAGCCCCTTGTCCATACTTACCCGCATGAAGGGCCACCAGCTGGTGGATGCCAAGCATCGTTAAGCCACCACAACTCGCGAAAACAAAAAAGCGTTGCCCAACAGGTGCAACGCTTTTTGATTTTTTGGCTGTGCGATTTGTCTGTCAGCCCCAGGCCTGTTCAATCCACTTGGCGGGCTGGATATGGCGGAAGCGCTTGTTGCGCTTGCCTTGCAAGGCGTCCGGCGGGTTCACCTCGCCGTGGAAGATGACGATGCGTGCGTCCGTTGGCGGCACCGGCTCTTTCCAGTAATTGCTGGGCCAGGTGGGAATGCAGTAGTACTTGAAGCTCGGGCACCAGGCGGACGGCCAGTACTGCAGCTTGCCTTGCTTGTGCAGAAAGTGCGAGAGGTATTCCTGCTCGTTGCGGTACTCGGCGCGCATCTTGTCGGTGTTGGCGCGGAAATACTCCAGCACGTCGGCGTGTGCACCCAGCGTGAAGCGGTAGACGGACGAGTTGCCCACGATGCGCTCGCCCAAACGCCAAAAGCGCGGGTAGTCGTGGATGATGCGGAACTCACCGGGCAGCTCGAAAAACTCGTCCATGCTGCCGACAATCACCACGTCCAGATCAAGGAACAGCGCCTGGCCTTGCAGGCCGTACAGGTCGCGCTCGAAGGTGGTGAGCTTCTTCCAGGCGCCATCGCGCTGGCCGGGCGCCAGGTGGATGTTCAGATCCGGAATCGGAAAGCACTCGACCTCGCTGCGCAGGCCCTGTGTGTCGTCGGTCAGGCAGACAAAGCGGAAATCGCCACGCAGGTGGCGGCGCACCATCGCATAGAGCCGGTTGACATACTCGGGGCCATACTTGGTACCCCACTTCATGCAAAGAATGTGGCGATCCGTCACACTATCAGCCCTGGCGTTTTTTGATCGACTTTTGTTTGGGTTTGGCGCGCTTGATCTGGCCGCCCGACGTCAGGCGCTGGTTGCCCAGAATGCGGATCTGCTTGACCTCGGGCTTTTGCCAGCTGTTCTTGCTGAACTTGAGCACCTTCACCTCGCGCGGGCCGGGCATGCGGTCTTCGTCGTGGTGCTTTTCCTTGGCGGCCTTGGGGCGCCACAGCACCAGCAGTTTGCCGATGTGCTGGATGGGCGCCGCGTTCAATTCGTCGGCCAGCTTGGCGTAAATGGCCTCGCGGTTGGCGCGATCGTCGGAAAATACACGGATCTTGATCAGGCCATGCGAGTTCAGGGCCAGATCGATTTCTTTTTGTACGGCCTCGGTCAGGCCGTCGCCGCCAATCAGCACCACGGGATCCAGGTGGTGGGCTTCGGCGCGGTGTTCGCGTCGTTGGGCGGGAGTGAGTTGAATTTGGGGCATACCCGTATTATCGGGGCTTCGCGGAGTAAACATGAAATTAAGTGGTAAAGGCAAGAAGGTCAACAAGACTTGGCTGAATCAGCACATCCATGACCCCTATGTGCGCGCTGCGCAAAAAGACGGTTATCGGGCCCGTGCCGCCTACAAGCTGCAAGAGATTGACGAGCATTTCAAATTAATTCGCCCGGGTGATATTGTGGTCGACCTGGGCTCCACGCCTGGCGCCTGGAGCCAGTATGTGCGCCGCCGCCTCTCGCCCAATGGCGCTGCGGTGGGCGAGCTCAACGGCAGCATCATCGGCCTGGACATGTTGCCGATGGAGCCGATCGAAGGCGTGGAATTCATTCTGGGCGATTTCCGCGAAGAATCGGTGCTCTCGCAGCTGGAAGAATCGCTGGGCAATCGCCAGGTCGATGTGGTCATCTCGGACATGGCGCCCAATCTATCGGGGATTGACAGCGTGGATGCGGCGCGCATCTCGCACCTGATCGAGCTGGCGGTAGACTTTTCACGCAAGCACATGAAGCCCGATGGAACCTTGGTGGTCAAGCTTTTTCATGGCAGTGGCTACTCACAACTGGTCGACCTGTTCAAGCAGACTTTCCAGATCGTCAAGCCCTACAAGCCCAAGGCTTCGCGCGACAAGTCGTCCGAAACCTATCTGCTCGGGATTCGTCTCAAGCCCGAGTGAACGCCGCCATCGCAGGCCGGCTCGGATTTGCGCGGCCAGCCTGCAGTGCCTCCTGCGCCTGGCAAACCCGTCGCTGTCGGCGGGTTTGTTGTTTTTTATAGGGTACAGTGCACAGGTCCGCTGCGCTGCGCAGAGCGCGGCAGCGAGCGCCTGCATTTTTGCCAGATGGCACAGGCATTGCCGCGTGTCGGGATCCGGACTCTCGCTGTCAGAACTGACCTATTTCAACGAATCCTCCTCGCTGTCAAGGGGAAACCGGGGCTTTCGCCCTTGAAAGTCCTAAAATAGCGCATACCTGACACCTGAGTCTCTTGTGTCTACTTTGATTTCCTACCTCTGGAGCCCCCTTGAACAATCAGTGGTTTTCTAAAGTTGCCGTATGGCTGGTCATTGCCATGGTGCTGTTCACGGTGTTCAAGCAATTTGACAACCGTGCAGGCGCTGGCGCGACCAAGGTGCCGTACTCCGAATTCCTGCAAAACGTGCGTGATGGCCGTGTCAAAGCCGCCACGCTGCAGGAGAGCCCGTCGGGCACGGTCATCCTGGCAACCACCGGCGACGGTGCCAAGCTGCAGACCACGGCCACCTATATGGACCGTGGCCTGATCGGCGACCTGATCAACAACAACGTCAAGTTCGAAGTCAAGGAGCGCGAAGAAAGCTCGCTGCTGATGAACCTGCTCATCAGCTGGGGCCCGATGCTGCTGCTGATTGGCGTGTGGGTCTACTTCATGCGCCAGATGCAGGGCGGTGGCAAGGGCGGAGCGTTCAGCTTTGGCAAGTCCAAGGCGCGCATGCTCGACGAGAACAACAACACCGTCACCTTTGCGGATGTGGCCGGTTGCGACGAAGCCAAGGAAGAAGTCAAGGAAGTCGTCGACTTTCTGAAAGACCCGAACAAGTTCCAAAAGCTCGGCGGCCGCATTCCCCGTGGTCTGCTGCTGGTCGGCCCTCCCGGTACCGGTAAAACCCTGCTGGCCAAGTCCATCGCTGGCGAAGCCAAGGTGCCATTCTTCTCCATCTCCGGCTCTGACTTCGTGGAAATGTTTGTCGGCGTGGGTGCTGCCCGCGTGCGCGACATGTTCGAGAACGCCAAGAAGAACGCACCCTGCATCATCTTCATCGACGAAATCGACGCCGTCGGCCGCCAGCGTGGCGCCGGTATGGGCGGCGGTAACGACGAGCGCGAGCAAACTCTGAACCAGATGCTGGTCGAGATGGATGGTTTTGAGACCAACCTCGGCGTGATCGTGGTGGCTGCCACCAACCGCCCCGACATTCTGGACGCCGCTTTGCTGCGCCCCGGCCGTTTTGACCGCCAGGTGTATGTGACGCTGCCCGATATCCGTGGCCGCGAGCAGATCCTGAACGTGCACATGCGCAAGATTCCCGTCGGCCAAGACGTGAACCCTGCCGTCATCGCCCGTGGCACGCCCGGCATGTCTGGTGCTGATCTGGCCAACCTGTGCAACGAAGCTGCTCTGATGGCTGCCCGCCGCAATGCGCGCACCGTCGAAATGCAAGACTTCGAAAAAGCCAAGGACAAGATCATCATGGGCCCCGAGCGCAAATCCATGGTCATGCCCGAGGAAGAGCGCCGCAACACCGCCTACCACGAAGCCGGCCACGCGCTGATCGGCAAGCTGCTGCCCAAGTGCGACCCCGTGCACAAGGTCACCATCATCCCGCGCGGCCGTGCGCTGGGCGTGACGATGAGCCTGCCAGAGAAAGACCGCTACTCCTACGACAAGGAGTTCATGCTCAACCAGATCGCCATGCTGTTTGGTGGCCGTATTGCTGAAGAAGTGTTCATGAACCAGATGACCACCGGCGCCAGCAACGACTTCGAGCGTGCCACGCAAATCGCCCGCGACATGGTCACCCGCTACGGCATGACCGATGCGCTGGGCCCCATGGTCTATGCCGAGCAAGAAGGCGAGCCTTTCCTGGGCCGCTCCATGAGCAAGCCCAGCGGCATCAGCGAAGAAACCATGCAAAAGGTCGATGCCGAAGTGCGCCGCATCATCGACGAGCAATACCACCTGGCCCGCAAGCTGATCGAGGACAACTCGGACAAAATGCACGCCATGGCCAAGGCCATGCTCGACTGGGAAACCATCGATGCCGAGCAGCTGGACGACATCATGGCCGGCAAGGCGCCACGCCCACCGAAAGACTGGACGCCCCGCAACCCGCCGTCGAACAATGATGGCGGTGGCAACGGCGGCGGCACCCCAGTCAAGGTAGAGCCAGCGCCCAACGCGGCCTAAAACAGCAAGCCCACAGGAAAGCGCTCTTTGAGCGCTTTTCTTTTTTCGATACGAAAGCCCGCCATGTCTCTTTGGCTAACCAGCCGTTTTGTGCTCGATCTGAGCCAGCCCCGCATCATGGGCATCGTCAACGTCACGCCCGATTCGTTCTCCGACGGTGGCAGCCACGCCAGCGTCAGCGCTGCGCTGGCGCATGCCGAGCAGTTGTTGGCCGATGGTGCGCATATTCTGGATATTGGCGGCGAATCCACGCGCCCCGGCAGCCCGGCGGTGCCGCTCGATGAAGAGCTGCGCCGCGTGCTGCCCGTGGTGCGCGAGGCGGTGCGGCTGAATGTGCCTGTCTCGGTCGATACCTACAAGCCCGAGGTCATGCAGGCCGTGCTGGATTTGGGCGCCGACATCATCAACGACATCTGGGCGCTGCGCCAGCCGGGCGCGCGTGCCGCAGTGGCCGCACACCCCAGCTGCGGCGTTTGCCTGATGCACATGCACGCCGATCCGCAAACCATGCACCTGCAACACATGGATGCAGCGGGAGATGTGGTGGCCGATGTGCTGCAGTTTCTGCAAACGCAGACCGATGGCTTATTGGCAGCTGGCGTGGCCAAGCAGCGCATCGTTTGGGACGCCGGTACCGGCTTTGGCAAAAGCGTGCAACAGAACTTCCGCCTTCTGCAGCAGCAACCACGCTTGGTCGATGCCGGCTATCCGCTGCTGGCTGGCTGGTCGCGCAAGGGCTCGCTCGGCAAAGTGACGGGCCGGGTGGTAGGTGAGCGCATGCCAGCCAGCATTGCTGCGGCTTTGCTCTCGGTAGAGCACGGCGCAGCCATTGTGCGGGTGCACGACGTGCGCGAGACTGCCGATGCGCTGGCCGTTCTGCACGCCATGCAGCAGCCAGATCAACTGCCGGTTTGAGCGTTGCAGCCCTACCTGCGGGGCAGATGACACCCGCGTTACACTTGAACGGATACGCTTTGTAGCCTGTTGCTCGGCAACGGGCCAGCCTTTTTACGGAAAAAACAATATGGCACGCCAGTATTTTGGAACCGATGGAATTCGCGGCACGGTGGGCAAATCGCCCATCACCCCTGATTTTGTGCTGCGTCTGGGCCATGCGGTCGGGCGGGTACTGCGCCGCAACGAGCAGCGCCCCACGGTGCTGATTGGCAAAGACACGCGCATCTCCGGCTACATGCTCGAAAGCGCACTTGAATCAGGTCTGAACAGCGCCGGTGTCGATGTGGTGCTGCTGGGCCCGCTGCCCACGCCGGGCGTGGCCTATCTCACCCGCGCTTTGCGGGCGAGTCTGGGCGTGGTCATCAGCGCCAGCCACAACCCGTTTGCCGACAACGGCATCAAATTCTTCAGCGCCGACGGCACCAAGCTGCCCGACGCCTGGGAAGAGCAGGTCGAGGCCGCACTCACCGAGCAGCCCGAGTGGGTCGAATCGGCCCAGCTGGGCAAGGCACGCCGGCTGGAAGACGCCGCTGGCCGCTATATCGAATTCTGCAAAAGCACGTTTGACCACAGCCTCTCGCTGCGCGGCATGAAGCTGGTGGTGGATGCCGCCCACGGCGCGGCCTACCAAATCGCGCCCAAGGTTTTTCACGAACTGGGCGCCGATGTCATCACCATCGGCTGCAGCCCCGACGGGCTCAACATCAACCAGGAAGTGGGCGCTACCCACCCCGAGGCGCTGGTGCGCGCGGTGCGTGCCAACAATGCTGATCTGGGCATTGCGTTGGACGGCGATGCCGACCGTCTGCAACTGGTCGACGCCTCGGGCCGGCTGTTCAATGGCGATGAGCTGCTGTATTTGATGGCCATGGACCGCGTGCGCCGCGGCGAAAAAGTGCCCGGTGTCGTCGGCACGCTCATGACCAACCTGGCCATCGAAGCCGCCTTGCGTGCCCAGAATATTGAGCTGGTACGCGCCAAAGTGGGCGACCGCTATGTGCTCGAAGAGCTGCAGCGCCGCAACTGGCTGCTGGGCGGCGAAAGCTCGGGCCACCTGCTGGCGCTCGACAAACACACCACCGGCGATGGTCTCATCAGCGCCCTGCAAGTGCTGCAAGCCTGCGTCAGCCGCAAGCAAAGCATTGCCGAGCAATTGAAGGGCGTGGAACTGTGCCCGCAGGTGCTGCTCAACGTGCGCCTGCAGCCCGGCCAGGATTGGGCCAAGAACCAGAAGTTGGCCGATCTGCAGCGCGAGATCACCGAGCGCTTTGCCGGCCAGGGCCGCGTGCTGATCCGTGCCAGCGGTACCGAGCCGTTGCTGCGCGTGATGGTCGAGGCTTTCGATGCGGCGCAAGCCAGCCGCAGCGCCGAGCAACTGGCTGAGGTGGCGCGCCAATCCTGAGCGTGTTCCTGACTTGGCTGGGTGATGCTGTGTTGCAGCCCCGCCAAGTCATGCAACTGTCATGGTTTGCACATGGGCTTGTCATGCGGCGGCGAGACACTGAAGCCGCTCTGTGAGATCCGTGCGCTGCCTGCCCGATAGAGAGCAGGCGGCAGAGCAGGGGCTGCAGGGCGATTCAGGAGCCCAGCCATGCACAACAAGCCCGAATTCTCCAGCGCTGCCCCGATCCTGCTGCCTTACCCATCGGCACCAGCATCCGCAGCCTTGGCCCCGGCGCCTTTGGCCGCCGCTGCCGCACCCGTTGATATCGAAGTTTCCTGGGCTCAGCACCTGGACGAGGTGCGCGAAGCCCAGCGCCTGCGCCACCAGATCTTCGCCAGCGAAATGGGCGCCCAGCTCGACAGCCGCCTGCCCGGCCACGACGTAGACGATTTTGACGACTACTGCGAGCACCTGCTGGTGCGCCACAGCGCCAGCAAACAGGTCATTGGCACCTACCGCTTGCTCACGCCTGCACAGGCCAAGCGCGCTGGCCGCACATACTCTGATGGCGAATTTGACCTCAGCGCGATTGACGCGCTGCGTCCTCGCATGGTGGAGCTCGGCCGCAGCTGCGTGCACGCCGATTTTCGCCAAGGCGGCGTCATCATGACTTTGTGGGGCGCGCTTGCCAGCTTCATGCAGCGCAACCGGCTTGACGTCATGATGGGCTGCGCCAGCATCCCCATGTGGCACAACGGCATCGTCAGCGGCGATGCTGCGGCCAGCATCTGGCGCCAGCTGCAAGCCAAAAAGCAGGTGTCGGCCGAGTACTGCGTCACGCCCCGCCTGCCGCTGCCGTTGGAGCAGTTGGACGACCAGGTCGAGGTAGAACCGCCCGCGCTCATCAAAGGCTATCTGCGCGTGGGCACCGAGGTGATTGGCGCCCCGGCCTGGGACCCAGATTTCAACACCGCCGACCTGCCCATGCTGATGCAGCTCGACCGCCTGCCCGCCCGCTACCGCAAGCACTTTCTCGGTTGATCGCCATCGCCAGCGCAGCCGCTGGCCAAAAGTTTGATAATCAAAACGCCACTTGACATGGGTCAGGTGGCGTTTCTTGCTATCAATGAAGGAATAGTGTGTCGAGTTCGTCTTCGCCTTCCCCCATCACTCTGCTGGTCTTCAACCCCATGGCCGAGCAGCATCTGGACCAGATCCGCCAGCACGCCCAGCTGGTCTACGCGCCCACGGCGGCTTTGCGCCAGCAGGCGGTGGCCGAGCATGGCGCACAGGCCGATGCCGTGCTCACCATTGGCTCCATTGGCCTCACGGCTGAAGAAGTGGCGCAAATGCCACGCCTGCGCCTGGCTTGCACCTTGGGCGCCGGCTACGAAGGGCTGGCGCTTGAGGCGCTCAAAGCCCGCGGCGCGGTGGTGGCCACAGGTGCTGGCACCAACGACACCAGCGTGGCCGACCACACATTTGGTCTGATCCTGGCGTCCGTGCGCAACTTCCGCACGCTCGACCAGCAGGCGCGCGCTGGCGTGGACCGCTTCACGCTGCCACACCCGCCTGGCGTGGCAGGCAAAAAGCTCGGCATTATCGGCCTAGGCCACATCGGCTTGAAAATCGCCAAGCGCGCTGCCGGTTTTGACATGCCGGTGGGCTACCACAACCGCAAGCCCAAGGCGGGCGTGGAGCACCAGTACTTTGACTCGGTGCTGGCGCTGGCCGACTGGGCCGATGTGCTGGTTTGCGCCACACCCGGCGGCGCAGCCACCAAACACATGGTCAACGCCCAAGTGCTGCAGGCGCTGGGGCCGCAGGGCTACCTGATCAATATCGCACGCGGCTCGGTGGTCGATACCGAGGCATTGGCTGCCGCGCTTAAGGCCGGCACAATTGCGGGTGCGGGCATCGATGTGTATGAGAGCGAGCCGCATCGCCCAGAGGCGCTGATTGACCTGCCCAATATCCTTATCACGCCGCATGTGGCGGGCTGGTCGCCTGAGGCCACACAGGCCAGCGTGTCGCAGTTTATTGGCAACCTGACGGGGGTATTTTCTGGCAAGGGGGCGGTGGCGCCGGTGGAACTGGGCTGATCGACTCCCCCTGCAGCCAGCAAAAGAAACCTCTTCACGGAATGTCGGGAAAGTCAGGGCTTGTGGTGGTTTGGTATTCAAACAGCACCTCTTAGTAGAGTAGCTATGAGCCGGAACAGCCCTTCAATGGCAAGATGGCCGCTCAGGCGTAGATCACATAGGCGCAGACAGTATCTTGGTACGGCAAGACTATGCGAGCACGCATCAGCGGTCATATTGCCACTCTCAAAACGAAGACTCTTTGCCAAGCATGAGAGAGGAATTCGTCACCGCACTTGCACCCCCTGCAGCCATCAATAAACCACAAAAAACCGGGCCTCGAAAGCCCGGTTTTTTCGTGGGTGGCAGTGCTTTACTTGGCGCTCACCCCAGCCTGCTTGAACTGCAGCACATAAGGCGTCTTCTGCCAGGCCAGCACTTCCTCGTCCAGCAAGTAGGCCGATTGGGGAAATAGTTCGGCCCAGCCGGCCAGGGCTTTGAGCGACCATTTCTCGGGCTTGTCGCGCAGGGCCAGCAGCTCCATGTCGGGGTCGCGGCGGGCGTGGCAGAGCACGGTGGCCAGGCGCAGGCATAGCAGCTCCAGCGCAAATTCCGGGTCTTGCAGAAAGCTTTCTACCTTGCGCAGCTTACCGCGCTGGGCCAGCACCAGGGCGGCCAGGTGGCTCAGCTCGGTTTGGGTGAAGCCGGGCACGTCGCTGTGGCCCAAGACGTAGGCGCCGTGGTGGTGCGAATCGTTGTGCGAAATCAGGCAGCCCATCTCGTGCAGCTCGCTCGCCCAGTTGAGCATGGGCGATTGCAGCTTCTCCGGCTTGGTTTCGCCGCGGTAGCGCTTGGCCTGCTCAAACAGCAGGGCGGCGGTGCGCTGCACGCGGGCGGCTTGCTCCGGGTCTACCTGGTAGCGGTCTTTGAGCGCCGCGATCGTGCGTTTGCGGATGTCCGAATACTCTTCGTGCTGCACCATGTCGCGCAGCAAACCCTGGCGCAGTGCGCCGCTGGCAATGCGCAGCTCGTCAATCTGCAGCAGGTTGAAGATGGCGCACAACACTGTGACGCCGCCGCCAATCACGGCGCGGCGCTCTTCCTTGAGGCCGGCAAGGCGCACGTTGGCGGCATTGCCGGCGGCCAGCAACTGCTCGCACAGCCATTCGAGCTGCTCGCGCCGCACCACGTCGGGGGCGCCGCCGTAGGCTTCCAGCACGTCAGCAATGGCGTTGGCCGTGCCCGAGGTGCCGTAGGCGCTGTCCCAGCTGTTGGGCGCAAAGTGCAGGGCGGCTTCTTCCATCACCGCCTGGGCGGCGATCTGGGCGGTTTTGAGCGTGGTTTTGCTGAACTCGCCGTGGGGAAAATAGCGCAGCGACCAGGCCACGCTGCCCACCGGGTACGAGGCCACGCGCTGCGTCTCAAAGCGCTGGCCCACGATCAGCTCGGTCGAGCGGCCGCCAATATCGACCACCAGACGGCGCTCGTTGGAGGGCGGCAGCGAATGCACGGCGCCCTGGTAAATCAAGCGCGCTTCCTCGGGGCCGGAGATTACGCTGATCGGGTAGCCCAGAATCTGGTTGGCTTGGCGGATGAAAACATCGCGGTTCTTGGCCTCGCGCAGCGTTTGTGTGGCCACGGCGCGCACCTGTGTGGGCGGAAAGCCCTGCAAGCGCTCGGCAAAGCGGGCCAGGCACTCCCAGCCGCGCTGCATGGCTTCTTCGGTCAGGTTGCCGCTGTCATCGAGGCCGGCGCCCTGGCGCACCATTTCCTTGAAGTACTGCACGCGCTCGATGTGGCCTGCTGCGTAGCGGCCAATTTCGAGGCGAAAACTATTGGATCCCAGATCCACGGCGGCCAGCAAGCTTCCATCGAGCATAAAACGTCATCCATCAGCGGTCGGCAAACAAGGCGGCAGCATAGCACCGTGCTGTGCTGGCGCCTGTCAGCTCAGACAACCTGCTTGCAAAACATTGAAAATAAGTCTTTGTCATGACCAAAATATGACAGCCCCGCGCACTGTCTCCTCTGGGCCTCTTTTGATTTTCCGGGGGAATATGACGGAATATGTCATATCAATGTCATAAAGCTTTTTTACAGTCCACTCCATTGCGTTTCATCACCAACAGGAGTTTTCATGAAACTGTCCGCGATTCGAGTGCTGGTTGCTGGTTTGGTCACTGCAGGTGCTTTTGCACAAGCGCATGCAGAAGAAGCCACCGGCGCAGGTGCCAGCTTCCCCGCGCCTCTGTATTCCAAGTGGGCAGCCGATTACAACAAGGCCACCGGTGTCAAGGTCAACTACCAGTCGGTGGGTTCGAGCGCCGGTATCAAGCAGATCGATGCCAAGACCGTCGACTTCGGTGCCTCCGACATGCCTTTGAAAGACGATGAGCTGCAACAAAAAGGCCTGGTGCAATTCCCCACCGTCATCGGTGGCATTGTGGCCGTGGTCAACATCAAGGGCATCAACCCCGGCCAGCTCAAGCTGAGCGGCCCGGTCATCGGCGATATTTACCTGGGCAAAATCACCAAGTGGAACGACCCCGCTATCACCGCGTTGAACCCTGGCCTGGCGCTGCCCGATGCCACCATCGCCCCCGTGCGCCGCGCTGACGGCTCGGGCACCACCTTCGGCTTCACCAACTACCTCTCCAAGGTCAGCCCCGAGTGGAAAGAAAAGGTCGGCGAAGGCGCTGCCGTGAACTGGCCCGCCGGTGCTGGTGGCAAGGGCAACGAAGGCGTGGCCGCCTACGTGGGCCGCCTGCCCAACTCGATCGGCTACGTGGAATACGCCTACGTCAAGCAAAACAAGATGACCTATGCCCAGCTCAAGAACGCTGACGGCAACTTCGTCAGCCCCGACGACGACACCTTCAAGGCCGCCGCTGCCGGTGCCGACTGGAACAAGAGCTTCTATCAGATCCTCACCAACCAGCCTGGCAAGGACGCCTGGCCCATCACCTCGGCCACCTTCATCCTGATGCACAAGAAGCAGGAAAAGCCGGCACAAGGCACCACCTCGCTGAAGTTCTTCGACTGGGCCTACAGCCAGGGTGACAAGACTGCCGGTGATCTGGACTACGTGCCCATGCCCAATAGCGTCAAGGACATCATCCGCAAATCCTGGGACCACATCCAGGACGGCAGCGGCAAGGCCGTGTTCAGCAAATAAGTCGTAACGTCCACGGGCCGCTCAGCACAGCGGCCTTTTCCACCTTGAATGGAACCCACCCGTGTCGACCTCCTTCCCCGTCCCCAACAACGCGGCCGCCAGCGGTAAAGCAGCCATGCAATCCAGCCAACCGCCATCGCGCAAGCCCTGGCTCTCCAACTCTGTCGCCGACAGCCTGTTTGCCACGCTGGCACGCGGCGCGGCCATCCTGACCCTGGCATTGCTGCTGGCCATCATGGCCTCGCTGGTCGTGGGCGCCTGGCCCGCCATTCGCGAATACGGCATCGGCTTCTTCTTCCGCAGCGAATGGGACCCGGTACAAAACCAGTACGGCGGGCTGGTCATGATCTACGGCACCCTGGCCACCTCGTTCATCGCGCTGCTGATCGCCGTGCCGGTGAGCTTTGGCATTGCGCTGTTCCTCACCGAACTCTCGCCCGTCTGGCTCAAGCGCCCGCTGGGTACGGCGGTGGAGTTGCTGGCGGCGGTGCCCTCCATTGTTTACGGCATGTGGGGTTTGATGGTGTTCGGCCCGCTGCTGGCCACCTATGTGCAGCAACCGCTGCAAAAACTCTTCCAAGGCGTTCCTTACCTGGAAGCCTTCTTCTCCGGCCCGCCGGTCGGCATCGGCATCTTCTCGGCCGGCGTCATCCTGGCCATCATGGTCATCCCCTTTATCGCCTCGGTCATGCGCGACGTGTTCGAAGTCACGCCCGCCTTGCTCAAGGAATCGGCCTACGGCCTGGGCGCCACCACCTGGGAAGTGATGTGGAAAGTGGTGCTGCCCTACACCAAGACCGGTGTTTTCGGTGGTGTCATGCTGGGGCTGGGTCGCGCGCTGGGCGAGACCATGGCCGTCACCTTCGTCATCGGCAACATGAACCAGCTCAACTCGCTGTCCATCTTTGAGGCGGCCAACTCCATCACCTCGGCGCTGGCCAACGAATTTGCCGAAGCCGGCGAAGGCCTGCACCAAGCCTCGCTCATCTACCTGGGCTTGGCACTGTTCTTTATCACGTTCATCGTGCTGGCCTGCTCCAAGCTGCTGCTCAGCCGCCTGCAAAAGAATGAAGGAGCCCGCGCATGACCACGGGAGAAAGCCTGATCCAGGCCTCTGATCTGGCCGCCAAGCGCGCCGCCAAATACCAGGGCCGCAACCGCATCAACAAAATCGCCATCGGCCTGTCGCTGGCGGCCATGGCCTTCGGCGTGTTCTGGCTGGTGTGGATTCTGTGGGAAACCCTGCGCCTGGGCATCGGTGGTCTGAGCATTGCTCTGCTCACCGAAATGACGCCTGCGCCCAACGAAGCCGGCGGTATCGCCAACGCCATCTGGGGCTCGCTCGTCATGGTCGTGCTGGCTACCTGCGTGGGCACGCCCATTGGCGTGATGGCCGGCGTCTACCTGGCCGAATACAACAAATCCGGCTGGCTCTCGTCGGTGACGCGCTTTGTCAACGACATTCTGCTGTCCGCGCCTTCCATCGTGATCGGCCTGTTCGTCTACACCGTCATCGTCATCAAGTTCAAAAGCTTCTCGGGCTATGCCGGTGTCATCGCGCTGGCGCTGATCGTCATCCCCGTGGTCATTCGCACCACCGAGAACATGCTGGTGCTGGTGCCTTCTAGCCTGCGCGAAGCCGCTTATGCCCTGGGCACGCCCAAGTGGAAAGTCATCTCCATGGTCACCTTGCGTGCGGCTCGTGCGGGTGTTATTACCGGTGTGCTGCTGGCCGTGGCTCGCATTGCTGGCGAAACCGCTCCGCTGCTGTTCACCGCGCTGAACAACCAGTTCTGGAACACCGATCTGTCCAAGCCGATGGCGAGCCTGCCGGTCACCATCTTCAAATTTGCCATGAGCCCTTACGAGAACTGGCAGCAGCTGGCCTGGGCCGGCGTCTTCCTGATCACGCTTGCCGTGCTGGGCCTGAACATTCTTGCGCGCAGCCTGGCGCGCCAAAAGTAAAACCGACGGGTGAACACAATGTTGACAAAAACCAATATGGCCAACGCCAGTGCACTGAACTCCAAAATCTCGGTGCGCGATCTGAACTTCTACTACGGCAAGTTCCACGCGCTCAAGAACATCAACCTGGAGATCCCCGAGAAGAAAGTCACCGCCTTCATCGGCCCCTCGGGCTGCGGCAAATCCACGCTGCTGCGCACCTTCAACCGCATGTACGAGCTCTACCCCGAGCAGCGCGCCGAAGGCCAGATCGTGCTCGACGGTGAGAACCTGCTCACCAGCAAGCAAGACGTGGCGCTCATCCGCGCCAAGGTGGGCATGGTCTTCCAAAAGCCCACGCCTTTCCCCATGTCCATCTACGACAACATCGCCTTTGGCGTCAAACTGTTCGAAGACCTGAGCAAGTCCGACATGGAAGAGCGCGTCGAATGGGCGCTGCGCAAAGCTGCGCTGTGGACCGAGGTGAAAGACAAGCTCGGCCAAAGCGGCTCGGGCCTCTCCGGTGGCCAGCAGCAACGCCTGTGCATTGCCCGCGGCATTGCCATCAAGCCCGAAGTGCTGCTGCTCGACGAACCCTGCTCGGCGCTCGACCCCATCTCCACCGCCAAGGTCGAAGAGCTGATCGCCGAACTCAAGGACGACTACACCGTCGTCATCGTCACCCACAACATGCAGCAAGCGGCGCGTTGCAGCGACTTCACTGCCTACATGTACCTGGGCAGCCTGATGGAGTTTGGTGCCACCGAGCAAATGTTCTTCAAGCCCCAGCGCAAGGAAACCGAAGACTACATCACCGGCCGCTTCGGCTGAGCCGCCGCTGGCAGCACCGCAACACAACAGGACAACCGGAAAAGAGCGTGGTATGACCGAAAAACATCTCTCCTCGCAGTTCGACAGCGAACTCAACTCCATCTCCTCGCGCGTCATGGAGCTTGGCGGCCTGGTCGAATCGCAAATCCAGCAAGCCATCTATGCGCTCTCGCACTTCAGCCTGGAAGCCGTGCAGCGCGTGGACGAAGCGGAAAAGCGCGTCAACCAGCTCGAAGTCGACATCGACTACGAACTCTCCACCATCATCGCCCGGCGCCAGCCCACGGCGCGAGACTTGCGCCTGCTCATCGCCTTCTCCAAAGCCACTGCCAACCTGGAGCGCATGGGTGACGAAGCGCACAAAATGGCGCGCATGGTCGGCTCCATCATCGAAAGCGGCGCGGCCCGCTCGCTGCCCACCACCGACCTGCGCGTGGCCGCCGATCTGGCCTCCGGCCTGCTGCGCAAAACGCTGGATGCCTTTGCCCGCCTCGACACCGTGGCGGCCGTCTCCATCCTCAAGGAAGACGACCTGATCGACGCCGAGTTCGACGGCTTCGTGCGCAAACTCATCACCTATATGATGGAAGACCCGCGCAAAATCTCCCCCAGCCTGGACCTGCTGTTCCTGGCCAAGGCGATCGAGCGCATTGGCGATCACTCCAAAAACGTGGCCGAACTCATCATCTACCTGGTCAAAGGCATTGATGTGCGCCACACCACGATGGATGAAATTGAATCCAGTGTTTTGTGAGCCTGACGTATGAAAAAACTGCCACGCGTACTCATAGTCGAAGACGAGCCGGCCATTGCCGAGCTGATCGCCGTGAACCTGCGCCACAACGGCTGCCTGCCCATCTGGGCGGAAGACGGTGATGCAGCCCAGCGCGAGCTGGACGCCGTGCTGCCCGACGTGATCTTGCTCGACTGGATGCTGCCCGGCCAAAGTGGCCTCTCGCTGGCGCGCAAATGGCGTGCGGACGCCCGCGTCAAAGGCATCCCCATCATCATGCTCACCGCCCGGGGCGACGAGCCCGACAAAATTGCCGGGCTCGATGCCGGGGCGGATGACTACATCACCAAGCCTTTTTCCACGCAAGAATTGCTGGCGCGCATCCGCGCCGTGCTGCGCCGTCGCATCCCCGAACAGGTCAACGACAGCGTCACCATTGGCGAGCTGGTGCTCGACGCGGCCACCCACCGGGTCACCTACCAGGGCGAACTGCTCAAACTCGGCCCCACCGAGTTCAAGCTCTTGCACTACCTGATGAAGCATGCCGAGCGCGTGCACTCGCGCTCGCAACTGCTCGACAAGGTCTGGGGCGACCACGTCTTCATCGAAGAACGCACGGTCGACGTCCACGTCAAGCGCCTGCGCGAAGCGCTCGGTGCCGCCAACGTCATGGTGGAAACCGTGCGTGGCGCGGGCTACCGCATCACCGCCCAGCCGCAGGCACTGCAGCGCGCCTAGGCCGGGCAGGGTTATGGCGCCAGCCTCGCTGGCGGCTTTTTGTATGCTGCGCTCGTCGCAGCTTTTTTGCTGATCGCTTCATTGATCGACCTGGTCGATCGCGTTAGGCCCGCATGCTGTTTCGCATCGTCAGTTTCTTGTTGTTCCAGACCGTAGGCGCCGCGCTCGGCTGGTGGCTGGGCGCCATGCCCGGCGCACTCATTGCTACCTTGGTAGGTGCCTGGTGCTGGTTTGTCTCCGACCTGTGGCGCGGCAACAAAGTCGTCTCGTGGCTGAAGGTGGGCGACACCAACAACACCCCGCACCTCTGGGGCCTGTGGGGCGAGGCCATCGACCGGGCTCGCCGCCTGGTACGCAGCCACGCAAAAAACGCCGACCAAGCCGTGGCCCAGCTCCAGCAAGTGCTCACCGCCTTGCAAGCCTCGCCCAACGGCGTGGTGCTGCTCGACGCGCAAGGCCACATCGAATGGTGCAACCAGACGGCCACCTTGCATTTCGGCTTTGAGCTCGAGCGCGACCACATGCAGGTCATCTCCAACCTCGTGCGCTCGCCCGAGTTCACCAGCTACTTCGCCGCCAACGACTTCACCAAAGACGTGGTGCTGGCCAGCCCGGTCGTGCGAGCTGCCAGCCCGCTCAAAATATCGGTGCAAATGTTTCCGTACGAAGGCAACCGCAAACTGCTGCTCTCGCGCGACGTCACCTCCATCGAGCTGGCCGACGCCATGCGGCGCGACTTTGTCGCCAACGTCTCGCACGAAATCCGCACGCCGCTCACCGTGCTCATGGGCTTTATCGAAACCCTGCAAACCTTGCCGCTCAGCGCCGAAGAGCGCACCCAGTACCTGGCGCTCATGTCCAACCAGGCCCAGCGCATGCAAAGCCTGGTGGCCGACCTGCTGACTCTCTCGCGCCTCGAAGGCAACCCGCCGCCGAGCCTGAACGAATGGGTCAGCGTGCGCAGCCTCGTCAAACGCTGCCAGGAAGACGCCCAAGGCCTGGCGCTCACCATCGCCAAAGGCGGCGAAAAGCCATTGCAACTGCACTTCCCCGCGCCCGAGGCCGAAGCCTCACAGCTGGAGCTGGCCGGCGCGGGTAACGAACTGCAAAGCGCCCTGAGCAACCTCGTCAACAACGCCGTGCGCTACACGCCTGCGGGCGGCGACATCACCGTCAACTTTGTGCGCCAGCCCGACGGCACCGGCCGCTTCAGCGTCACCGACACCGGCCCCGGCATAGCCCCCGAACATATCCCACGCCTCACCGAACGCTTCTACCGCCTGGACCGCAGCCGCTCCCGCGACACTGGTGGCACGGGTCTGGGCCTGGCCATCGTCAAACATGTGCTGCAAAGACACGGCGCGCAACTGCAGATACGCAGCACCTTGGGCAAAGGCTCAGAGTTCTCGGTGGTATTCCCGGTAAGCCGGGTGAGGGTGGCAGAACTGGAACCTGTTATCTGATTGGCAACTGGCGTTGCGGCAGGGGCACAATCGCTTACTGCCCCTTGCTCGCACCGCGCAATACCGCCTTGCGCGTTACCAGGTGCAGCAGCAACACAAAGCAGGCGGCAGCCAGCAGCAGCGCACCGGCAGCGCACATCCAGAAGGCGATGGGCGATTGCCGGGCGGCGAAGCTGCCAATGCCGTGGTAGGCGAGCTGGAAGCCGCCCCACAGGCCTACGCCCCAGAGCAGGCTGCAGTAGATGATGAGCGGCGCGAAGGTGATGCGGTAGCTGCGCAGCACAAAGATGGAGACGGTTTGCGTGGCGTCGGCCAGGTGGTAGAGGCTGACCCAGGCGAGCAGTGGCAGGGCGATGGTGATGACCTGGGGCGTGTGCGTGTAGATGGGCACGATGAGCGAGCGCCCCAGCCATACCCCGCAAGCCAGCACCGCAGCCAGGCCGATGGCCGCTTTGAGGCCCATGAAGGCGACCTGGCGGGCACGCACTTCGTCGCCCGCGCCGCGCCAGTAGCTGGCGCGGGCGCTGGTGGCAATGGCCAGCGACAGCGGCACCATATACATGAGCGCGGTGACGTTGGCGGCAATCTGGTGCGCGCCAGAGGCAGCGGTGCTCATGCGTGCGACGAACAAGGCCATCAAGGTGAACGAGGTGATTTCGACCAGGATGGACAAGCTGGCTGGCACGCCGAGCTGCGCAAACTGCGCCAGTGTGGGCCAGTGCGGGCGCTCCAGCTTGCGCCAGATTTGTGCGGGCGCGTAGAGCGATTGCGTGCGCAGCAAGAACCAGCCCACGCCGCAGAGAAAGAAGTTGACGACAAAGGTGCCCCAGGCGCAGCCCACCACGCCCATGGGGGCGAGCCCCAGGCCGCCAAAGGTGAACCAGACCGAGAGCAGCAGTTTGACGGGCAGCGACACGGCTTGCAGCCAGGTGACGAGTTGCGGCTTGCCCAGCGCCTGGCTCAGCGTGCTGAAGATGCGGAACAGCAGGGCGGCCGGCAGGCTCCAGCCGACGATGGCCAGGTAATCGAGCACCAGCGGTTGCAGCTCGGGCGGCACTTCGGTCCAGCGCAGCAGCGGCGCGGGGTTGAAGAGCACCACCATGCCCAGCGCACTGGCGGCCAGGCAGATGTAGAGCGATTGGCGCAGCGAGGGCCCGATGCTGGCGTGGCGGCGCGCGCCATGCATTTCCGACCAGATGGGCAGCAGGGCTTGCAGCAAGCCCATGAGCGAGACGTAGACGGTGACAAAGATGGCCGAGCCCACAGAGAGCGCGGCCAGCGAGGTGGGCGCATGGCGGCCGGCGACGATGGTGTCGACCACGCCAAAGCCCATGACGGCGATTTGGCCGACAAACACGGTCGCCGCATGTTTGGCGACCACTTCCACGTCGCGCTGCGCGAAGACGCGCTCGATCAGTCTGCGCACTGTGTCAGTCCTGTTTGCGTTGGTAGACCAGGATTTCGGCGTTCTTGTCGGTAGGGCGTGGCACCAGGGCGCGCAGGCGCCAGTTCTCGTTCAGCTCTTGCACATCAGCTGCGGTGGCCTTGTGGCTTTCCAATGGCAAGACCTGCCATTGGCAGTTTTGCGCGGCCGGGGTTTTGCCGGGCACCAGTTGCCAGCCGCCCTGGGTTTGCAGGGCAACGATTTGCGCCCGAGTGAGACCGTTGAACGCTACGCAGCCCGCTTGCGCTGGCGCGGGCAGCGCTTTGCCCAGAGCTTGTACTTGTGCGGTGTAGCTGCGGCCGTAATCGAGCATGGGCAGCCAGATGCTCATGAGCAAGATCCAGCTGAGCACGGTGCCGCCGGCGGGCAGCACCAGGCTGCGCCAGATCTCGGGCCGGTTGCGTTTGGCACGCCAAAACACCAGCGCGCACCAGGCCAGCGTGGCAACCAGCGCGGTGAGAAAGAGCGGCAACGAGAACTGCGCCACAAACTCGGGGGCAATGCGCGCCACGTTGGCAGCAGGTTTGGCTGGTACGCCAGTGTAGACAGCCAGCCAGATGACCCAGATGGTGATGGCCGCAGCGCTGAAAAACAGCAGCGTGAACCAGTCGATCAAGGCCGCCATGGCGCGGCGGAAGGTGGGCAGCGCAAAAGCGGCCAGCGCGGCAAAAGCGGGCAGACCCAGCAGCAGGGCGCGGTCCGACGGGCTGGTGGTGATGGTGTTGACCAGGGCCAGCAGGCCCAGCAGCAGGGGCCACCACAGGTGGCGGTGGACAAAGCGCCAATCAGCAATCTGGCGGCGCCAGATCCACAGCGTCCACAGCGCCAGCGGCCAGGCCGGCCAGACGAACCAGACGAGCAGCTCCAGCAGCGGGGCCAGTTGGCGGAAATCTTGCACCGAGACAATGCGCCACTGCCACTGGTGCAGGTAGACGGCGAGCAGCAGCACCAGGGCGCTCATCACCGCAAAGGCGATGGCGGCCTTGAGTGTTTTGCCGCGCTGGGCCGGATCTACCGGCGTGAGCGCCAGCACCGCAGCTGCGCCCAGGCCCGCGATGAACCCATAGGTAGGTGCGCCGCTGAGCGCCAATATCAGCAAGCCAACGGCCCCTACGCCCAGCGGCAGCGCAAAGCGCGTGGGAATGCAGGCAGCGGCAAAGAAGACAAAGCACACGCCGGTGAGCTGCACGACGTAGCTGCTGGCCTCGTGCGAGGGCTGGGCCAGGCCCAGACAGGCGATGAGCGCGAGCAGGCCGCCGTCGGCCATGGCGCGGGCGTAATCGATCTCGTTGGCCTCGCCGCCAAAGGCAAAGGCGACCGGGCCGGCGCCGGGGCTGCGTGCCAGGTAGTAAACGCCGTACCAGGTGGCCATGAGGGCGAGCCAGAGCAGGGCGGCAAAGGGCAGGCGGCTGGCGACTTCGGTAGGGAGCCAACTGCCGAACAGCTGGATTGCCCAGGCGCCCAGCCAGTAGGGCAGCAGGCCTTCGGTGTCGGGCGACAGGCCCATGATGTTGGGCGCCAGCCACGAGGTTTTGCCCTGGGCCAGGGCCATGGAGTAGCCGTAGGTGGTGATGTCCAGCGTTTTCCAGGGCGCGCGGCCAAAAAAGCCGGGCACCACATAGGCCAGGCACAGCAGCAGCAGCAGCGCCCGCGGCAAGGGGCGGACGGCAGCCTGAGAAACAATCGCTGGGGTAGGAAAATTCACGTCGCAGGACCGAAGGGCGAAACGCTCTGAGGTTAACAGAGCAAAGGGGCAAAACCGAGGAGGCCGTTGTCACTGAGGCGGTATTGCCGCTGAGGCCTTTCCCGGCTTGCTCAGGCAAGGGCAGAGGGGACTGGCGCGCTTGGCAGCGGAGCCCGCTTGCCATGACAGGGCCGAGGCGCCAGAGCTGGCACCAACAAAAAAGGCAGTACGTTGCCGCACTGCCTTTTTTGAGCCTGGGCTGCAAGCCAAAACTTGCAACGGCGGCGTGGCGCGAATTACTTCTTGCCGAAGCGGTTGCGGAACTTCTCCACGCGGCCACCCATGTTGTCCACCGACTTTTGCGTGCCGGTGTAGAAGGGGTGCGATTCCGACGAGGTGTCCAGCTTGAACAGAGGATATTCCTTGCCTTCGAAGGTTTCGGTTTCCTTGGTGTTCACGCACGAACGGGTCACAAACTTGAAGCCGTTGGACAGGTCCACGAACAACACTTCGCGGTAATCTGGGTGAATGCCTTCTTTCATGATCTTTCCTTTGGGTCAAGTGCGGTAGCCGTGCCTGACCTGCTACAACCCTTGTAACAGTGATCAATCAGGCGTACTTGCCGCAATAGAAAAAGCCCGCCATTATCGCATAAAACTGGGAAAACCCCCAAATTTTCTCAGGCAGGCCCGGCTGGCGAGCCTCAGGCCATGCTCGAGAGCGTTTTGCGAAAGCGCGCCAGCGAGAACCAGAACAGCGCCGCACCAATGACCACCAGCCACAAAAACGGCTTCCACACCGTCTCTATGCCTGCGCCGCGGTACAAAATGGCCTGGCTCAGCTCCACAAAGTGGGTGGTGGGGGCGATAAGCATGATGTCTTGTACCAGCTGGGGCATGGATTCGCGCGGCGTGGAGCCGCCCGAGAGTAGCTGCAGCGGCATCATGGTGAGCACCATGAGCAGGCCGAACTGCGGCATGCTGCGCGCCATGGTGGCGAGGAAGATACCCATCGACGTGGTGGCAAAAAGACACAGGGCCGAGCCGGCGGTGAACAGCAGCAGGCTGCCTTCCACCGGCACTTGCAGCAGGCCTTGCACCACCAGCTTGAGTGACATGGCCGAGGCCACCAGCACCACCAGACCCATGGACCAGACCTTGGCCAGCATGATCTCGGTAGGCGTGACCGGCATGACCAGCAAGTGCTCGATGGTGCCGTGTTCGCGCTCGCGGATCAGGGCCGCGCCGGTCAGGATGAGCGAGAGCATGGTGACGCTGTTGATGATTTCCATCAGGCCGCCGAACCAGGTTTTGTCGAGCCCGGGGTTGAAGCGGGCGCGCAGCTCCAGATCGACCGGCAGGGCGCTGCCGCCCCGGTAGCGTTGCACAAATTCGTTGACTTCGGCCGCCACGATCTGCTGCACATAGCCGCTGCCCGAGAAGGCCTGGCTCATACGTGTGGCATCGACGTTGAGCTGCAGCTCTACCGCTTTGCCGGCCAGCACGTCGCGCTGGAAGTTGTGCGGAATGGTGAGTGCGAAGGTGAAGTCGCCCGCGTCCAGGCCCGGGTCGACCTGCTGAAAACTCAGCATTTGCGGCGGCATGAACTGCGGTGGATAAAAGGCCGAGCTGATGCGCGCCGACAGCGGCGACTGGTCTTCGTCAACGATGGCGATCGGCGCCTTGTGCAGCGTGTCGGGCATGGCCGTGGCCGAGGTGTAGATGGAAAGCGTGAAGGTGTAGACGATCAGCACCAGCATGACCGGGTCGCGCCACAGGCTCCACAGCTCCTTGACGCCCAGGCGCCAGATGTTGGCAAGGCTTCGCAGCATCATTTCTCCTGCTTGGGCAGCGCCCAGATGGCGATGCCCATGATCACCGGGATCGACAGCAGCATGGGCAGCAGCGCGCTGGCCAGATCGTGCAGGCCCAGGGCTTTGTTGAAGACGCCGCGGCTGATGGAAAACATGTAGGTGGCCGGGTAGATTTCGCCCACCCAGCGGCCTACGCCTTCGAGCGAGGAGACCGGATCGGTCAGGCCCGAGAACTGTGTGGCCGGGATCAGCGTGCCCAGCATGGCAAAGAACATGGCCGCGATCTGGCTGCGCGTGACGGCCGAGGCCAGCAAGCCCATGCCGGTGGAGATGATGCTGAACAGGAAGGCGGCCACGATGAGCAGCGGGAAGCTGCCCGTCATGGGCACCCCGAACACGAACACGGCCATGGCGCTCATCAGGAAGAAGTTCAGCATGGCCAGCGCCACATAGGGCAGCTGTTTGCCCAGCAGAAACTCGGTGCGGGTGACCGGCGTGACGTAGAGGTTGACGATGGAGCCGAGCTCTTTCTCGCGCACCACGGCCAAGGCGGTGAGCATGGAGGGCAGCATCATCAGCAGCAGCGGTATCACGGCCGGCACCATGGCGGGCAGGCTTTTCACATCGGGGTTGTAGCGGTAGCGGGTTTCCACACTGAGCTGGCTGGTGCTGTTGATGCCCAGTCTTTGCCGCGCCTGCTCGCCCAGCCATTGCTGGTGCATGGCCTGTACGTAGCCTTTGACGGTTTCGCCGCGCTGGGGCATGGCGCCGTCGAACCAGGCGCCCACGGCGACGGGCGAGCCGCGCAGCACATCGCGACCAAAGCCGGGCGGGATTTCGATGGCCAGCGCCAGCTCGCCGTTGCGCATGCGGTGGTCGAGATCGGCGTAATCGCTGATGGGCGGCCGCTCAATGAAGTAGCGCGAGCCGGCGAGGTTGTTGACGTAGTTTTGGCTGAGCGTGCTCTGGTCGCGGTCGAGCACGGCAAAGCGCAGGTCTTCCACGTCCATGCTGATACCGAAGCCGATCACGATCATCAGCACCAGCGAGCCCACCAGGGCCAGCGTGGCACGCACCGGGTCGCGCTGCAGCTCCAGTGCCTCGCGCCAGAGGTAGCTCCACAGGCGCTGCAGGCTGAAGCCGCCCGTGCCATGGGCTGGCGCGTGGTGGGCATGGGCCTCGGCTGGAGAGGCGGCGGAAGCCGGCTTGTCCAGTACCGGTGCGGCCTCGCCCGATGCCTCGACCAGGTAGCCGATAAAAGCCTCTTCCAGGGTTTTGGCGCCGCGTTTGACGGTGAGCGCTGCAGGCGTATCGCTGTCCAGCACTTTGCCGGCGTGCATCATCGACATGCGGTCGCAGCGCTCGGCCTCGTTCATGAAGTGGGTCGAGATGAAAATGGTGACATGGTCGCGCCGCGACAGCTCAATCAGCAGGCGCCAGAATTGGTCGCGGGCCACCGGGTCGACGCCCGAGGTGGGTTCGTCCAGGATCAGCAGCTCGGGCTGGTGCACCATGGCTACGGCGAGCGAGAGGCGCTGGCGCATGCCCAGCGGAATGCTGGCGGGCAGCGCTTCGCGTGCGCTCTCCAGGCCAAAGCGTTGCAGCATTTCTTCGACCCGGCCCGGGATCTGCGCCTTGGGCACGTGGAAAAGCTCGGCATGCAGCACCAGGTTTTGCAGCACCGTCAGCTCGCCGTACAGCGAGAAGGCTTGCGACATGTAACCCACGCGGCGGCGCGTGTCGACATCGTGCGGATCGATCTCTTTGCCAAACAGCCAGGCGCGGCCTTCGCTGGCCGGCATCAGGCCGGTGAGCATTTTCATGGTGGTCGATTTGCCGCAGCCGTTGGAGCCGAGAAAACCGAAAATCTCGCCGCGTCGGATGCGGAAGTTGACATGGTCGACCGCGACAAAATCGCCAAAGCGCATGGTGAGGTCTTGTGCTTCGATGGCGATGTCGGCGTTGTCCGTGGCCAGAGGCGGAATCACCACCTCGGCGTGACCGCGCTTTTTGTCTTCGGGCAGCAGCGCAATAAAGGCGGCTTCCAGGTTGGGCGTGCCGGTGCGCTCGAGCAGCTCGGCCGGCGTGCCGGTGGCGAGTACCTGGCCGTCGTCCATGGCGGCGAGCCAGTCAAAGCGCTGGGCTTCGTCCATGTACGCGGTGGCCACCAGCACGCTCATGTGCGGGCGCTGGCGCCGGATGCGGTTGATCAGGTCCCAGAACTGGGCGCGGGCGAGCGGGTCCACACCGGTGGTGGGTTCATCCAGAATCAGCAGATCCGGGTCGTGGATCAGCGCGCAGCACAGGGCCAGCTTTTGCTTCATGCCGCCCGAGAGCTTGCCGGCCGGGCGTGCCAGAAACTTTTGCAGGCCGGTGCTTTGCGTCAAATCATCAATGCGCAGGCGGCGCTCGGCTTCGTCGTGGCCGAACAGGCGCGCAAAGAACTGCAGGTTTTCTTCAACCGACAGCGTGGGGTAGAGGTTTTTGCCCAGGCCCTGGGGCATGTAGGCAATGCGCGGGCAGACGGCGTCGCGGTGCTTTTTGCTGCGCATGTCGCCGCCCAGTACGTGTACTTCGCCGCCTTGCAAGGCACGGGCGCCGGCAATCAGCGACAGCAGGCTGGATTTGCCCACGCCGTCGGGCCCGATGAGGCCGAGCATGAGGCCGGCGCGCAGGTCCAGGCTGAGCCCGCGCAGCGCCTGGGTTTTGCCGTAAGACAGCTGCACATCGCGCAGCGTCACCACATTCTGCATGGTGCTTGCCATGGTGCTGGCGCGGCTCAGGATGCAGAGCCTGCTGCAGCCGCGACGTTGCTGCGCAGCTGCAGCGTGGCGGGCCATTCACGCTGGTCGTCGGTCTTGATCCAGGCGACACCGGGCAGGCCGGTCTTGACCTGGGTGAGGTATTTCTTGAGCAGTTCGGGCGCGATGCGTGCCTTGACGCGGAACATCAGCTTTTGGCGCTCGCTGGCGGTTTCCACGGTTTTGGGCGTGAACTGCGCGGTGCTGGAGACGAACGACACCTGGGCGGGGATCACGTACTGCGGCGCGGCGTCGAGCACAATGCGCACTTCGGTGCCGAGCGCCACGCGGCCAGCCACGGTTTCGGGCAGAAAGAAGCTGATGTAGACATCAGACACATCCACCATGTTCAGCACCTTGCCGCCCGCGCCCACCACTTCGCCGGGCTGGGCCAGGCGGTATTGCACGCGGCCGTCGCGGGGTGCGGTGAGCTCGCTGTCTTTGACGTCGGCCTCAATGCGCTTGACGGTGGCGGTAGCTGCGTCTACGGCCGATTCGGCACCCACGGTTTGCGCCTTGGCCGCATCAATGGCGGCCTTGGCGGCAGTGGCCTGGGCTTGGGCGGCCTTGAGCGCGGCTTCGGCACCTTGCACGCGGGCGCGGTCGTCGTCCAGCTCTTGCTCGGACGATGCGCCTTCCTTGGCCAGGGTTTCGGAGCGGCGCACGCGGCGCTGTGCTGCATCCAATTCGGAGGCGCGCTGGGCGACAGTGGCCACGTTGGCGGTGTACTGGCTCTCGCGCAGAGCCACATCGGCGCGGGCCGAGGTGACGGCGTGTACGGCGCGCTCGCGGCTGGCAACCGCCTCTTGTTGCTGGGCTTGCAAGGTGTCGAGCTGCATGCGCGCCAGCGGTTGGCCTGCGGTGACGAAATCACCTTCCTGCACCAGGATGTCGGCCACGCGGCCGGCGTATTTGCTGGCCACATCGACCTCGGTGGCCTCGATGCGGCCATTGCCGTTGACCAGGCCTTCACTGGCCTGGGCCAGGCGCCATTGCTGCCAGCCATAAGCGCCTGCGGCTGCGACGATAACGATCAATGCGGTGATGGTCAGTTTTTTGTTCATGGAAAGCGTCAGACAAGCGGCAAGCCGCGTTCAAGGTTGGGTTGCCGAGACGGCAGATGAGGTGCGGGTGCTGGCCAGCGAGAGCAGCTGCGTGCCGCCGCCCAGTGCCGTGTACAGCGAGACCTGGGCCGAGAGCAGCGATTCGCGGCTTTGCACCAGTTGCTGTTCGGCGCTGAGCAGATCGCGCTCGGCGTCGAGCACATCCAGGTAGGGCGATGCGCCGTGGTCGTAACGCAGCTGCGCCAGATAGCTGCGTTCCTTGAGCGCGTCGCGCTGCGCGGCCAGAATTTGCACTTGCTCAAAGAGGATGGCGCGGTTGGAGAGCGCGTCCAGCACTTCGCGCATGGCGCTTTCTATGCTTTGCTCGTATTGCGCCACGGCCATGTTTTGCCGCACGGCCTGCAGATCGAGGTTGGCCTGGCGCTGGCCGCCGTCGAACAAGGGCAGCGAGATGCTGGGCATGAACTGCCAGGAGCGGCTGCCGTTTTTGAACAAGCCATCGAGCTCGGCACTCGCCGTGCCGAAGCTGCCAGTAAGCGCAATGCGCGGCAAGAATGCGGCGCGTGCAGCGGCCACGTTGGCGTGGCTGGCCTGCAAGGCATACTCGGCGGCCATGATGTCGGGGCGCTGGGTGAGCAAGTCACTGGGCAGGCCTTCGGGCAGGTTGGGCAGCACAATGCTCGTGGGCTCGGGCTGGGCAAAGCTGGCGACATCGCGGCCGGTGAGCTGTTGCAGCGCATGGGCTTGCACATCGCGCTGCTGGCGCAACTGCGTGTCGATGGTTTTGGCCTGGTGCACCAGGGTCTGCACTTGGGTCAGTGCGTAGCGTGAGGTGGAACCCACTTCGGTGCGGCGGGTGAAGATGCGCAGCGATTCCTCGCGGCTGGCCACGGTTTGCGCGGTCAGCGTGATGCGTTCATCGAGGCTGCGCAGGGCCAGGTACGTCAGCGCTACCTGTTTGATCAGTGCGGCTTGTACGGCTTGTTGGTTGGCCTCGATGGCCAGGTAGTTGGACAGGGCGGCGTCGCTCAGGCTTTTGACGCGGCCCCACAGATCGAGCTCCCAGCTGCTCAGGCCGACGGCGAGCTCGTGGTCGCCCGAGGTGACGGCCCGGCCGCTGGGGTTCATATCGCCGGGCACGCGTGCGCGGGCAAAGTTGCCGGACGCACCAATGTGCGGCAGGCGCTCGGCGTTCTGGATCTGGTAGGCGGCGCGGGCTTCATCAACGCGCAGCAAAGCCAGGCGCAGATCACGGTTGTGGTTGAGCGATGCCTGGATCAGCTCGCGCAGCGTCGGATCGAGGAAGAAGTGCTCCCAGGCCAGTTGGGCCGCGTTGCCTTGGCCTGCAGCGGCAGCCTGGGTTTGCAGTGCCGGCCAGTGCGCGGGCAGCAGCTCGGTGGTGACAGGCGCACCCAAGCGCGGCTGCTGGGCGCAGGCGGCCAGCAGCAAAGCAGAAAACAGCGCCGTGGCGGAGCCAGCAAAGCGCCTGCTCGGGCGAGCGCCCGGGTTGGCAGTGGGGAGGGGGGTCATCTTTTCCAGGCATGGCGGTGGGCAGGGCGGGCCGCCACCGGTCATGGTTTGAATGAAGCACAACCGGCAGTGTCGTCAGCTCACTATTTGTAAGTATTGATGTGATTCAATCGACAGGGGTTTGGCATTGGCGTTCCCTATAGGACGCTGTGCCCAAGGCTCTGATCGGTGCTGTCACGGGACGTCGTGACAAAGAGAAAGAACGCCATGAAGTTGTCACGGCATCGCTTGCCGGGTGGCCTTGGTGTGCCGGACTGCTTTGTGGAGTTGATCGCGCCAAGCTGTGTGCTGCCGTGCCTTCGAGCGCCCAAGAAAAAGCCCCGCACTAGGCGGGGCTGGCTTGGTAGAGGGTGCGTGTGGGGCTTAGCCGCCGCGGCGCATCATCTCGAAGAACTCGCTGTTGTTCTTCGATTCCTTCATCTTCTTGATCATCAGCTCCATCGACTCGATCTCGTCCATGTTGTACATGAACTGGCGCAGGATACGGGTCTTTTGCAGGATCTCGGGGGCCAGCAACAGCTCTTCGCGGCGGGTGCCGCTCTTGTTGAGCTCGATGGCCGGGAAGACGCGCTTCTCGTACAGGCGGCGGTTCAGGTGCAGTTCGCTGTTGCCGGTGCCCTTGAATTCTTCAAAGATCACTTCGTCCATGCGGCTGCCGGTGTCGACCAGCGCGGTGGCGATGATGGTGAGCGAGCCACCTTCTTCGACGTTGCGGGCCGCGCCAAAGAAGCGCTTGGGGCGTTGCAGGGCGTTGGAGTCAACACCGCCCGAGAGCACCTTGCCCGATGAGGGCACGACGTTGTTGTAGGCGCGGGCCAGGCGGGTGATGGAGTCGAGCAGGATGACAACGTCTTTGCCCAACTCGACCAGGCGCTTGGCGCGCTCGATCACCATTTCGGCCACGTGCACGTGGCGTGCGGCGGGCTCGTCGAAGGTGGAGGCGATGATTTCGCCCTTGACCGAGCGCTGCATTTCAGTCACTTCTTCAGGGCGCTCGTCGACCAGCAGCACCATCATGTGCACATCGGGGTAGTTGGCGGTGATGGCGTGCGCAATGCTTTGCATCATCATCGTCTTGCCGCTCTTGGGCGGCGCCACGATCAGGGCGCGCTGGCCGCGACCGATGGGGGCAATGATGTCAATCAGGCGGCCGGTGATGTTTTCCTCGGCCTTGATGTCGCGCTCCAGACGCATCTGTTCCTTGGGGAACAGCGGCGTCAGGTTTTCGAACATCATCTTGTGCTTGTTTTGCTCGGGTGGCAGGCCGTTGACCTTGTCGAGCTTGGTCAGGGCAAAGTAGCGCTCGCCGTCTTTGGGCGTACGCACTTCGCCTTCGATCATGTCGCCGGTGTGCAGATTGAAGCGGCGCACCTGGCTGGGCGAGATGTAAATATCGTCGGTGCTGGCGGTAAAGCTGGTGTCGAGGCTGCGCAGAAAACCAAATCCGTCGGGCAGGATTTCCAGAACGCCGTCAGCAAAAACCTGTTCACCGGCCTTGGCGCGCTTTTTGATAATCGCAAACATCAATTCCTGTTTGCGCATGCGGCCGGTATTTTCGATCTCAAGCTCTTCTGCCAGCTTGAGGACTTCAGACACGTGCAGTGCCTTGAGCTCATTTAAGTGCATGAATAGACTCCAGAGCGGAGTAACTGTTAGATGGAGGGGGAATATGCAGAGCCGGTGCAATAAGCGGGGGACCGCCAAGCCGGAGATCAGGCGAGATCTAATTGAGCCAAGTAGATCGGTGATCTAGGCGCACATTATAAGCAGGCTCTGGGAGATGCCCCCGGATAATTTATCAACCATATGTATCTACGGGGTAAAAATCCAGGGATTTGAGCGTGGACTGCGGTATTTTTGCGTCAGCGCAATAAAAAAGCGCGGTGAAGTACCGCGCTCTTTGGGGGAAACCCTGGGCTTGTCGCTGCTGCTACTCTGCGCAGCCAGCCACCAGCCGGGGCTTGGACGAGGGCTGGATCAGGCCAGTTGCTCGTCGAGGAAAGCCACCAGTTGCGACTTGTTCAGTGCGCCCACCTTGGTGGCGGCCAGCTGGCCGTTCTTGAACAGCATCAGCGTGGGGATGCCACGGATGCCGAACTTGGCCGAGATGGTGCGGTTTTCGTCCACATTCACTTTGGCGATCTGCAGCTTGTCCTGGTAGCTCACCGACACTTCTTCCAGCACCGGGGCGATCATCTTGCAAGGGCCGCACCATTCGGCCCAGAAGTCCACCAGAACATTGGTGTTGGGTTGCAGAACATCGGCTTCAAAGCTGGCTTCGTTGGTATGCTTGATCAGGGATTCCGACATGGCAGGTTCCTTTGGGATGTCAAATTTCGTGGAGGTACGTCGACCGCCTTGTGCAAAAAAGTGGGGCCATTGTGACAGAAAGCAAGCTTTGCTGCCCAGGCTTGGTGCATGGCGGGGACGGCTAAAGGGTGTTGCCCGTACCAGTGCCGACCATGCCTCAGAGGGAGAAGCTTGGCGGCCATGCAACCGCCCTATGGCCGTATTTGAAACAATAAATGGCTGCTGTGGCTTGGCGGCAGCATCCAGCTGCCAGCTGCACAGACGGCGCAACAACAGCCAAAATAGACAGGCGGCCACCAGGGCGGCCGCAAAGGAGATTCCATTGGCATGGTTGGACAAATCGATCGGTCAGCGCTACGACACCCCGCCGGGCGGCGATTTTGTGCGCTACGTGGAGCGCTTGCTGGCGCAGCAATCCACGCTGGGCCAGCCTATGGTGCCCACCGGTGAGCGGCCCGCCGCTGCGCAAAAGCCGGCCGGCAAAGCAGCCAAGCAGGCCAAACCGGTCAGTCAAGCAACCCAGATTGCGCTGCAGCCGGCGCAGATTCCTGCGCCCGGCACTGGCGCCAGCGGGGCCGGCAGCAAGGCCAAAGAGCTGCTGGAGCGTATTCGCCAGCTGGAAGAAGCGCGCAAGAGCGGCGCCAGCGCGCCTGCCGAGCAGGCTTCGGTTTTTGCTGCGCCCGGCAAACCGTCTGGCGGCGCTGCTGCCAAATGGCTGGTCTGGCTGTGGCCCGTGGCGGCCATTTTGAGCGTGGTGTTTCCGCCCGTGGGCCTGCTGATGATCGCGGCCCTGGTGAAAAGAGCCATGGACAAGAACAAGCAGGGCTGAGCCACTACTCAGCTGCTACCCGGCCACTGCCCAGCCGCTATCGGGGTAGAGACCGGCAGTGTATGCATCTGGTAAAGCGTTACGGTTTTTGTGCACGCGCCAGCGCTGGCCGGCGTTGTGCATGTGCTAGCCTCGGCGCATTGTTGCAACCGACACCAAACAAACACCGATGATTGTTGATATCAAGATTCTCGACCCGCGCATGCAAGACCAGCTGCCCCAGTACGCCACGCCCGGCAGTGCCGGCCTGGATCTGCGCGCCTGCCTCGACGCACCGCTGACGCTGGAGCCCAACGCCTGGCAACTGGTGCCCACGGGCCTGGCCATGCACCTGCGCGACCCGGGCTACGCGGCCATGATCTTGCCGCGCTCGGGCCTGGGCCACAAGCACGGCATTGTGCTGGGCAATCTGGTGGGCCTGATCGACAGCGATTACCAGGGTCAGCTAATGGTCAGCGCCTGGAACCGCAGCAGCCAGCCCTTTGTGCTGCAGCCCATGGAGCGCCTGGCGCAGATGGTGATCGTGCCGGTGGTGCAAGCCCAGTTCCAGGTGGTGCAGGAGTTTGCCGATGTGTCCGAGCGCGGCGCTGGCGGCTACGGCTCGACCGGAACCAAATAAATCTGAACCAATCCCAGTGATGAACCCGGCGTTGTGAGCAACGCCCAAAAAGGAGTGAAGCATGGCAAAAAACCATTCGAACGCAAGCAAGACGTTGTGGGGCCGCGCAGCCAAGCTGGCCACCGTGGCCGCTGCAGCCTCGGTGCTGGCGGCCTGCGTGCAAGCGCCACCGCGCTATGACAACCGTTACCCGCAGGGCGGATATCAGCAGGGCGGCTACCAGCAACAGGGTGGCTATCAGCAAGGCGGTTACCAAACCGCGCCGCAAGGCATGGAGTACGGCACCGTTGCCAACATCGAGCAACTGCGCAGCCAATCGCGCAGCACCTCGGGTGTCGGCGCCATCTTGGGTGCCGTGGTCGGTGGCGTGCTGGGCAACCAGGTGGGCGGCGGCTTTGGCCGTGCAGCGGCCACGGCAGTTGGCGCAGGTGCTGGCGCCTTGGCCGGCAATGCGATCGAGCAGCAAAACGGTGGCAATAACCAAGTCTCGGGCTACCGCATCCACATCAATCTGCAAAACGGCGGCCAGCGTATTTTTGACGTGCCCCACCCCGGCGACCTGCGCCCAGGTGATCGTGTGCAGATCAACCAGGGCCAGATCTCACGTTACTGAGTACCGGATGGCGAGCGCCAGCCCTGGGTAAAGCACGGATAGAGTCCGTGCCCGCCTGGGCCACAATAGCGCCAGCCACAGGCCTGCAGCGCGCACTCCTTGCGGGGTGCGCGCTTTTTTCATGCCAGGCCGTTGTGTGGTTGAACCCGTTTCAGATTCAAGGAGCAAAAAATGTCTAAAAAATCTTTCCCATGGTCTGCCGTCAGCGCTGTGGTGCTGGGCTTGGCAGCAGGTGCTGTTTCGCTGTCGGCCCAGGCCGGCCCACGCTTGGACGCCATCATGCAAGCCAAGGTGCTGCGTGTGGGCACGCCCGGCGATTACCGCCCGTTTGCGATGAAAGCCGACGGCAAGTACGCCGGCCACGATATCGAGGTGATCGAGGCCATGGCCAAAGAAATGGGTGTCAAGGTGCAGTACGTCGATACCACCTGGCCCAAGCTGATGGCCGATCTGCAAGAGAACAAGTTCGACGTGGCCGTAGGCGGCATCACGCGCAATGTGGCCCGCATCAGCAAGGTGCAAATGCTGCCCGGCTACGCACCGTTTGGCAAAGTGGCCCTGGTGCGCGCGGCGGATAAAGACAAGTTCACGACGCCCGAAGCCCTGAACCAGGCAAGCGTGCGCGTCATCAAAAACCCCGGCGGCACCAACGAAGCCTATGTGCTGCAAAACATGCAAAGTGCGCAGATCAGCACGCACGACAAGAACGCCGAAATCCCCGCGCTGATTGCCGAGGGCAAGGGCGACGTGATGATCACCGAAACCTACGAAGCCCTGCACTACAGCAAGGCCGACCCGCGCCTGCACGCCGCTTACCTGGACAAGCCGCTCACACCCGTGAACCAGCTCGGCTTCATGCTGCCCGTGGACGACGCCGATTACAGCCGCGTCATGCAGTTCACCTGGGATGTGCTGGCGCTGCGCGGCGTGCTGCAGCAAGAAGCGCAGAAGTGGTTGAAGTAAGCCGGGGGCGCCGGCTTTTGCGCTTGGGTTTTTGCGCGTAGTGGCGGGTGCGGGGTTGGTGGCGTCTGCGCCAGCGGTGGGTGGTCTGCGCTTTGCGCAGATGCCGGGAATTCGCCCCGGCGGGCGACCTACCTTTTTGTTTCACGACAAAAAGCTAGGGGAAAAAACGTGCCCTGCAGCCAGCGTCCCCGACCGCCCCGCGTAGCGGGGCAATCGGGGCAACCTGCGCTCGAAATAAACGGCGGCGTGCGGTGGAACTCGCTGCGACCCAAGGGTCTTCGCTCAAACAGCCACCGCAAGTCAGAGCACGAAGTTTGGCTGTCTTGCGGCAGCCAAACCGCCGCCGTTTACTCCGATCGCAGGCGCTGGCTGAAAGGGGTGGGGGAGGAACATCCGAACAGCCAAACAGCCTGCGAGAGCAGCGCTATTTAGCCCCCTCAGCTCGCTGGACTGGGGGAGTCAAAACCGCCCCATCACGAGCCTCAGCGAGCCGCCGCATGTCCATCGCGCCGCCCATCTGAGGCGGCGCCGTAGCCACCATCGGGCAAGCGCCAGATCACCTGGCCGGCGCCGAACTCCATGGTCGGGTCGGTCACGGGCAGCAGTTGGTGGCCCAGGGCTTGCAGGGCGGCACTGGTGGTGGGGTCGAAGCCGGGTTCGGCGTAGACGCCTTGGCCTGGCTCGATGCGCCAGCGCAAGGCATCCAGCGCGGCTTGCGGGTTCTGGCCGTAGCGCAGCATGCGGGCCAGTACCTGTACGTGGGCCTGGGGCTGGATCGGGCCGCCCATCACGCCAAAGGCCATCAGCGCCTGGCTGCCTTGGGTGACAAAGCCGGGAATGATGGTGTGGAACGGCTGTTTGCGCGGGCCTACCTGGTTGGCGTGGCCGGGCTGCAACGTGAAGCCGGCACCCCGGTTTTGCAGGGCTACGCCGGTGCCGGTGGGCACCACGCCGCTGCCAAAACCGTCGTAGTTGGATTGGATCAGCGACACCATGCGGCCTTGTTTGTCGGCCGTGCACAAGTAGACCGTGCCGTGGCCGCCCAGGCCTGATGTGGGGTGCTGCGCGTGCTGCGGGTCGATGAGCGCGGCGCGTTGGCGCAGGTAGGCGCTGTCCAGCCAATCGGCGGGCGGAATGCGCATGCTGGCCGGGTCGCCGGCGTGCGGGTACAGATCGGCCAGCGCCAGCTTGGTGGCTTCTATTTGCCAGTGCAGTGCGGCGGCGCTGTCTACATCAGCCGGCAGTTCGGCATCGCGGGCTGCCAGCATGCCCACGGCTTGCAAGGCGGCAATGCCTTGGCCGTTGGGCGGCAACTCGTGCACCCAGCAGTCGTTCCAAACGCGCTGGGCCAGCGGTTGCACCCATTGGGCCTGGTAATCGCGCAGGTCGCTGGCCTGCCAGGCGCTGCCATGGCTTTGTGCATGGGCCAGCAGGCGCTGGGCGGTTTCGCCGGCATAGAACTCGTCTGCGCCTTGGGCGGCCAAACGCGCCAAAGTATCGGCCAGCGGGCGGTTGTAGAAGCGCTCGCCCACCTGGGGCTGGCGGCCGCCGGGCAAGAAGGTGTCGGCAAAACCGGGCTGGTTTTTCAGCCGCTCCACATGCAGGCCCCATTTGTGGGCAACGCCGGGCGGCACGATGAAGCCATCGCGCGCCCAGTGCTCGGCGTGCTCGAACAGGCTGGCCCAGGGGCGGCTGCCAAAGCGCGCGTGCAGGGCGGCCCAGCCGCGTACCTGGCCGGGGATGGTGACGCTGTCCCAGCCGTCGTAGGGCATGCGCTCGCGGCCGGCAAAGCGCTCGGGCGTCCAGCCTTGGGGCGACCAGCCCGAGGCGTTGAGCCCGTGCAGCTGGCTGCCGTCCCAAACCAGGGCGAACAGGTCGCCGCCCAGGCCGTTGTTGGTGGGCTCGACGACGCTCAGCGCCATGGCGGCGGCCAGAGCTGCATCGATAGCATTGCCGCCTTGAGCGAGCTGCGCCATGGCGGCCGATACGGCCAGGGGCTGCGAGGTGGCGACGACTTCGTCGCCGTAAACCGGTTGGCGGGTGCTGGGGTAGGGCAGGTGCGAGGAGAAGGCGATCATTGCAGCCAGGTCAGGGTTGGTGTGGGCTCAGGGGCGGCGCGCTTTGCGCGGCTGGCGCTGCGGGCTGGCATCGGCGTGGAAGGCGTCGGCCAGCTGCGAGCGCTCGCGCATCTCGTCTGCCGACCAGGCGCTGCTGGCGGCCAGAACGGTGCACAGGCCTTCGAGCAAGCCCAGCACGCCCATGGCCGATGCCGGCAGCATGGGGTGCTGCGCCGGGGCCAGCAGTATATGGCGCGCATGGGCAGCAATGGGCGCTCCCGGGCTGTCGGTGATGGCAAGCACGGGAATACCCCGAGCGTGCGCCAGTGCGCACAGCTCCAAGGTTTGGCGCGAGTAGCGCGGCAGCGATATGGCCAGCAACACATCATCAGGGCCCAAGGCCAGCAGGCGGCGCTGCGCTTCGCTGGCTCCGCCGCTTTGCGTCAGGCTCTCCACGCCAGGGCGGAAGAGGCCCGCATAGCTGGCGAAATAGCCCGCCAGATAGGCGCTGACATCGCTGCCCAGCACGGCAATCTGGCGCGCTTGGGCCAGCAGTTGCGCCACTGCTTCAGGCGTGTCAGCGTCCAGCAAACCGGCAGCGGCTTGCGCCTGGGCGGCGCCGCTTTGCAAAGTGCTTTGCAGCCGTTGCACAGCGCTGCTGGGTTGCTGGCGCACTTGTACTAGCTTGTCGAGCGGCGCTTGGCCGGTGTGCAGTTGCTGCTGCCAGTGGTTGCGAAAGCTGCTGTAGCTGGCATAGCCCAGGGCGCTGGCAAAGCGGTTCATCGTGGCCAGCGACACGCCGCATTGCGCCGCCATGGCGTCAATGCTGAGCGTGGCCGCTTCAAAGGAATGGGCCAGGATGTGGTCGGCCACCTGCCGCTGGCTGGCGGTCAGGGCGGCATAGTGCTGGCGGATGCGGTCGGGTGCGTTGGGGCTGGGTGGTGTGTCCGGGGCGGCTGGCTGCTGGCGTTTAGCGCACATGGATGTAGCGGAGCGGTTGGCTGTTATCCGGCTGTTGTACCACGTCAATGCTGCGCTTCACGCCCCAGGCCAGGTTTTGGTTGTGCAGCGGCAGCAGCGGCATGTCGTCCTGCACCTGCTGCCAGGCGGCTTTCATCAGCTGCTGGCGCTTGGCGGCATCAATCTCCACACCGATCTCGCGCGTCAGCTCATCGAGCTTGGGGTTGGCATAGCCGCCGAGGTTGAAGCGCCCGCGGCCGTCGCTGGCCGGTGTGTTGAGCAAAGCCCACAAGGTGTTCTGGGCATCGTTGCTGGCCGGTTGCCAGCCCAGCAAAAACGCCGACACATCGCGCTTGAAAGCGCGTGGCAGGTAGAGCGCCTTGGTCTCGGCGTACAAGGTGGTTTTGACGCCTACCCGCGTCCACATGGCGGTGACGGATTGGCAGATGGCCTGGTCGTTCACATAGCGGTCGGTCGGGCAGTGCAGGCCCAGCTCGAAGCCGTTGGGGTAGCCGGCGTCGGCCAGCAGTTTTTTGGCGGCCGCCACATCGTAGGGCAGGCGCTTGTCGAGCGACGCCTCGTAGCCCCGCACGCCTGGCGCAACGATGATGCCCGCCGGCTGCGCCGCGCCACGCATGATTTTGCTGGTGAGCGTGTTGATGTCGATGGCCTGGTACAGCGCCTGGCGCACGCGCACATCCTTGAGCGGGTTTTTGCCTTTGACGTTGCTGTAGAGCAGCTCGTCGCGGCCCACATCCAGGCCCAGGTACATGGTGCGCAGCTCGGGCTTTTGCAGCACTTGCAGGTTGGGGTTGGCTTGCAGGCGCGCAATGTCTTGCAGTGGTACCGGCTCCATCAGATCGACCTCGCCCGAGACCAGGGCGGCCACGCGCGTGGCGTTGTTGGCGATGGGGTTGAACACCACTTCCGTCAGGTTGTGCTCCTTCTGGCCCCACCAGCCGTCAAACGGTTTGAGCACGGTGCGCACGCCGGGCTGGCGGCTTTTGAGCTGGAACGGCCCGGTGCCGTTGGCGTTGAGGCTGGCGAAGTTTTCGGTGCCCTTGCGCACGTCGGCCGGCGTGGTGGATTTGTTTTTTTCCGACCAGCTCTTGCCCATCACCAGCCAGCCCGAGATCAGATCGGGCAGGATCGGCATGGGCTGCGCGGTTTCCATCTCCACTGTGTAGTTGTCGATTTTGCGCATGGCCTTGATGGGCGCCACATACAGCTTGGTGTCGGACGATTCGGACTGCGTGCGCTGGTAGCTGAAAAGCACGTCGTCAGCCGTGAACGGCGAGCCGTCATGGAACTGCACGCCCTGGCGCAGCTGGAAGCGCCAGGTGGTGGGCGAGGTGGCTTCCCAGCGCGTGGCCAGCATGGGGGTCAGCGCGAAGTTGCGGTCGCGGCCGATCAGCGGCTCGTAGATATTGCCCAGAAAGGACAGCTGGAACGATTCCTGCAGCGAATGCGGGTCCATCGACATCGGGTCGCCCTGGTTGGCGATTTTGAGCGTGTGGGCGCGGGCGCTCAAGCCCAGGGCGGCGGTGGCGATGATCGCCAAAGCGCAGGCCTTGGTAAGCAGTGCTGTAGGGAAGGCTTGGGTCGGGTGCATGGCTTTGTCTCTGTTATTTTGGAATGGCGAATGCAAGGGGTTTACAGCGGCAGTGCGTCCATGGCCAGGCTGGCCAGCAGCGCAGCGCCCAGCGGCAGGATTTCGTCGTTGAAATCGTAGTTCGGGTTGTGCAAGGTGCGGCCTTGCTCGGCACCACCTTGGCCCACGCGCAGATAGGCGCCGGGGCGGGCTTCGAGCATGCAGGAGAAATCTTCCGACGCGGTAGACGGCATGGGCTTGGTGATTACTCGCTCGGCGCCCACCAGTTTGGCGGCCACTTGCGCGGCAAAAGCGGCTTCGCGCTCGGTGCTGACGGTGGGCGGGAACAGGCGCGAATAGTCCAGCTCGGCGCGTGCGCCATAAGCGGCGGCGGTTTGCTGGGCTACCTCGACAATGCGGCGCTCGATCAGGTCTTGCACCTCTTTGGAGAAGGTGCGCACGGTGCCGCCAATCTCGACAAAATCGGGGATCACGTTGCGCGCTTCCATGTCGCCAGCGCGCAGCGCGCAAAGGCTGAGCACGGCGTTTTCCATGGGCGGCACATTGCGCGGCACGATGTGGTGCAAGGCAGAAATCACCTGAGCGGCAGCCACCACCGGGTCTGCCGCTAAGTGCGGATGCGCGCCATGCCCTCCTTTGCCGATGATGCGCAAGGTAAACATGTCGGCTGACGACAAGCAGGCCCCAGGCGCCACCGCCACCGTGCCCACGGGCAGCACGGGCGAGTTGTGCAAGGCATAGATTTCGTCGCAAGGGAAGCGCTCGAACAGACCGTCCGCCAGCATGGCCTGCGCGCCACCACGGCCTTCTTCGGCGGGCTGGAAGATCAGGTTGATGGTGCCGTTGAAGCGGCGGTTCTTGGCCAGGTAGCGGGCAGCGCCCAGCAGCATGGCGGTGTGGCCGTCGTGGCCGCAGGCATGCATCACGCCCGGGTTTTGCGAGACATGGCCAAAGCGGTTGAGCTCGCACAGCGCCAGCGCGTCCATATCGGCCCGCAGGCCCACGGCGCGGCCGCTGTCGCTGCGCTCGCCGGCCACCACGGCCACGATGCCGGTGCGGCCCACGCCGCGTGTGAACGGAATGCCCAGCAAGCTCAGCTCCATGGCAATGCGGTCGGCGGTGCGGTTCTCCTCAAAGCCCATCTCGGGCCAGCGGTGGAAATCCTGGCGCAGCTGGGTCAGGTGCGCGTGTTCCTCGGCCTGGCTGAGGGCTTGGAGAGCGTGGTGCGAGAGAGGGCGGTTCATGGCAGGAGGTTCTTGGGTTGGAATTTAATTTCCAATTAAGTCATAAAAATGAATATTTTGAAAATTAATTTTCTAATGGTTTTCACCCAAGCACCGGCGGTCAGTGCAGTCTGTCGGTGCAGATATTCAAAACAAATGAGAATTATTCGCATATAATCGCGGCATCGCCAGCACAGACCGGCTGCGTTTGCACGCCGTCTCAGCCAGCTTCGTTGTTCAACCCTGTTGTCAGAAGGCTAGGTCTGTGGCTGATTCCATCTCTTGCGGCACGCGTGGCGTGCTCCTGTCTCCTGTTTCCATGGCCGCTGCAGGCCGCCAGCGCTCGCTGTGGGTGCTGCAGCCGTTGGCTTGTGGAGCATTGCTTTGTGCCATGGCTTCGGCGTCGGCGCAAAACACCAGCAGCGCAAATAGCGCAATCAGCGCGGCGCCCGCAGACCCAGTGACCCAAGTGGCGCTTGCACAGGCTGAAGACAGCGCTGTGCTGCTGGCGGCTGCTGAGGGGCCGGTGCTCAAAGAAATGGTGGTGAGCGGCTCGCGCTACGAGCAAGATCCGGACGAGCTGCCGATGAGCATCGACGTGATCAACGCCCAGCAGATGGAAGAGCAGCAGGTGCGCGACATCCGTGATGTGGCGCGCGACATGCCCAACGTCTCGGTCAAGCGCAGCCCGGCGCGTTTCACGCTGGCATCGGGCAGCACCGGGCGCGATCAGAATGCGGGCTTCAATATCCGCGGGCTCGACGGCAACCGCGTGCTGATGATGGTGGATGGCATCCGCCTGCCGCGCAGCTACGTGTTCAGCGCCAACGCCTTTGGCCGCGATTACCTCGACGTGGGCCTGGTGCAGCGCGTAGAGGTGGTGCGCGGTGCGACCTCGGCGCTGTATGGCTCGGACGGCATGGCCGGCCTGGTCAACTTCATCACCAACGAGCCCAGCAACCTGCTCAAAGACGGGAAAACTTTTGGCGGCCGCGCCTCGGTCGGTTATGACAGTGAAAACACCGGCAAGAGCCTGGGCCTGACGCTGGCGGGCAAGCCGAGCGACACGGTGGAGTGGTTGCTGGGCGCCAACCTGGGCCGTAGCCGCGAGCTCAAGAACCTGGGCGATATTGACACCATCGACAGCCGCCGCACCTTGCCCAACCCGCAGCACGACAAAGATGCTTCGCTGCTGGGCAAAGTGGTGCTGCGCCCTACGGCCGACCAGAAACACACTTTCACGCTGGAGCATGTCGACAAGCAGGCCGACTACGTGCTGTACACGGCCCGCACCGCGCCACCGGCCACGGCTTCTACGGCGGTGATCGGATCGGAATCGACCACCGACATGAAGCGCACGCGCGGCACCTGGACGGGCGAGTGGCGCAGTTTTGATGCGCCGGTGCTTGACGATCTGAAAGCCACGCTGAGCTACCAGAACGCCGATGCGCGCGAGTTCATCACCGAAGACCGCTTGACTGCCGCTGACCGCACGCGCGACGTGACTTACCAGGAAAAAACTCTTCAGGCCAACCTGCAGGCCAGCAAGCTGGTGCGCAACAGCGCCAGCGTGGCGCAAAAGTTCAGCTACGGGCTGGACTATGTGCGCACCGAGGTCGAGAACCTGCAGACCGGCCTGGTGCCGCCGGTCGGTGAGACCTACCCGCTCAAGCGCTTTCCCGACACCACCGAATCGAGCTGGGCGCTGTACGGCCAGGACGAGATCCATTTTGGCGATTGGACCATCACGCCCGGCCTGCGCTACGACCATTTCCGAATCAAGGCCGACCAGGCCGGCTTCAACGCCAAGGCGGTCTCGCTCTCGGGCAACGCCATTTCGCCCAAGCTGGGTGTGATGTACCGCGCCACGCCCGAGTGGAGCGTTTTCGGCAACTACGCCAAGGGCTTCCGCGCGCCCAATGCCGGCCAGGTGAACGCCTTTTTTGAAAACCCGGTGGGCAACTACAAAACCATTCCCAACCCCGACTTGAAGCCCGAGACCAGCCAGAACCTGGAGCTGGGCGTGCGTGGCCGCCTGGGCAATGTGGCCTTGGATGTGGCGGCGTTTACCGGCCGCTACAAAGACTTTATCGAAGACCTGGTGCATGTGGGTGGCGTGGGCACGGCGGCCGATCCGCTGGTCTACCAATCGATCAACCGGGGCCGCGTCAGCATCAGCGGTGTGGAGGTGAAGGGCCGCGCCGATTGGGGCCGCTACGCCGGTATCAGCTGGAGCTCGCCTTTTGCATGGGGCCGCACGCAAGGCCGTGACCGCAACACCGGCGAGCCCGTGGCGTCGATCGATCCGCAGCGCCTGACGCTCGGCCTGCGTGCCGACGCCGCGCAGTGGACGGCGCAACTGGGCCTGAACTACACCCAAGGCAAAAAGGCCAAGGACACCACCGCTTTGGCCACAGGCGCGCAGTTCCTCAGCCCTTCGGCCACGGTGGTGGATCTGACGGCGCAATGGCGTATTCGCAAAGACCTGCGCTTGAACGTCGGCCTCTACAACCTCACCGACAAAAAGTTCTGGCGCTGGTCTGACGTGCGCGGCATGGCCGCCAGCTCGGCGGTGATCGACGCCTACACCCAGCCCGGCCGCTCGGCCAAAGTCAGCCTGGTCGCCGAGTTTTAAGCAATCCCGCAGCCTGCGCCCAGCCCGGTGCAGGCAGTTATTGAGCAAGGAACGAATCCATGAATACCACCACGATCCAGCACCCAGCACCGGCTGCGCAGACCAGCGAGCGCGCTGCGCAAATCCGCGCTGCTTATGCTGCCCAACGCGCCAAAGGCCTGCGTGCCAAAGACGCAGCAGAAGCCGCAGGCAGCAGCGAAGGCGAAGCCTTGGCCGCCCATGCAACGCAGTTGCTGAACGGCGCGACCAGCGCCTTGCAAGTGCAGCCATTGCAAGCCCCGCAAGGCGCATGGATTGAGCTGCTCAAAGCCCTGGAGCCTTGCGGCCCGGTGATGGCTTTGACGCGCAACAATAGCACCGTGCATGAGCGAACTGGCGTCTACACAAATCTCAGCGCAGGCGGCGAACTGGGCGCGCAAGTGGGCTTGGCGGTGGGTGAAGATATCGATCTGCGCCTTTTCTTTGCCAGCTGGCACGCGGCTTTTGCCGTTACTGAGGCTTCGCCGCATGGCGGCAACAGCGTGCTGCGCAGCCTGCAATTCTTCAACCGCGAAGGCCGCGCTATGCACAAAGTGTTTGCCCGCGAAGCCACTGATCTGGCGGCATGGAATGCGCTGGTAGAGCGCTTTGCATGGCCGGCTGATGCAGACGCTGGCAGCTTGCCGGGCTTTGACCAGCCCACAGCGCGCAAGCCCGTAACGGTACCGGCAGACAGCACGATCGATGTACCCGCTTTGCGCAACGCCTGGGCTGCCATGCAGGACACGCACGAGTTCTTCAGCATCATCAAAAAAGCTGGCGCTGAGCGCCAGCAATCCTTCCGCCTGGTGCAAGAGCAGTTTGCCTGGCCGCTGACCAAGGGCAGCGTCACGCAGTTGCTCAACGAAGCAGCGTTTGCGGGCACGCCGATCATGGTGTTCGTCAGCAGCGGTGGCTGCATCCAGATCCATTCCGGCCCGGTGCAGCGCATTGAGCCGATGACAACGCCGGCGGCGGAATGGATCAATGTGCTCGACGAAAAATTCAACCTGCACCTGCGTACCGATTTGATCGCCCATGTCTGGCTGGTGGAGAAACCCACCAGCGACGGCATCGTCACCTCGGTTGAAGTGTTCGACGAATATGGCGATCTGATGGCCATGTTCTTTGGCGCACGCAAACCCGGCAAGCCCGAGCTGAGCGCCTGGCGCGAGCTGGCTACCAGCCTGCCACGCCTGGCTGACGAAGCGGTCACTGCCTGAGGAGATGCGCGATATGGCCCAGTTGGATCGCCGTGCCTGGTTGCTTGCCAACGCAGGCTGGATGGCAACGTGGAGTGGCGTGCTGCACGCCCAAGCACCCAAAGCCGCTGCTGATGGCGGCGCCAAAGCAGTGCTGCAAGCGTTTGTGGGCGTGCAGCCGCAAGCGGCCGCGCAGCGCCTGGTCAGCCTGAGCGGGGCGCTGACCGAGATCGTCTACCAACTCGGCGCTGAGGCGTTGTTAGTGGGCAGCGACACCACCAGCAACTTCCCCGACGCGGCCAACCGCCTGCCCAAGGTGGGCTATGTGCGGCAGCTGGCGGCCGAAGGTGTGTTGTCGCTCAAGCCCGATACGGTGATCGGCACCACCGAAGCCGGCCCGCCCGTGGTGCTGCAGCAGATTGCGCAAGCGGGCGTGGCGATTGCGCTGGTGCAGTCGGACCACAGCTGGGACGAGGTGCTGCGCAAGATTCGCTTGGCAGGCCAGGCCACAGGCCAGCAAGCGCAAGCCGCACAACTGGCGCAAAGCCTGCAAACGCAGTGGGATGCAACGCAAGCGCAGGTGCGTACAGCAGTGGCTGCAGGCCGCTCGCCGCGTGCGCTGTTTGTGCTGTCGCACAGCGGCTCGCCGCAAGTGGCTGGGCAAAACACGGCCGCCCATGCGCTGCTGAAGCTGGGCGGCGCCAGCAACGTGATGCAAGGCTTTGACGGCTATCGCCCGCTGACCGCCGAAGCCATGGCGCAAGCTGCGCCGCAAGTGATCGTCACCACCACGCAAGGGCTGGACGCGGTAGGCGGCGAGGCCAAGTTCTGGGCGCGGCCCGAGCTGGCGCTGACCCCAGCGTTCCGCAACAAAGCCTTGATCGCCTTGGAAGCCAGCCAACTGCTGGGCTTTGGCCCGCGCTTGCCGCAAGCCATACAAGCGCTGCACCAGGGCTTGCAGGCTGTCAAAGCATGAGCAAAGCGTTGAGCGCAGATGCGCTGCCGTCGGCGCCCGAGCGCGTGCAGGTGGCTGCTCCGCCTGCAACCGCCCGCGCCGCCCGGCCTGCGGCGAGCAAGCCGGTGTTCCGCTTGCGCAAGCGCCAGGTCATCGTTTTGATGGCATGCCTGGCCTTGGCAGCCTTTGTTTTTGCGGCCGGCCAGGGCGCGTTTGCGATTGACGCGGCGCGCCTGCCCGGCATCGCCTGGAGCGCTTTCATGCACTGGTGGCAAGGCGGCAGCGCTACGCCCAGCACCGAGCAGCAAGTGTTTGCCACCATCCGCTTGCCGCGTTTGCTGATGGGCTTGGCCGCTGGCGCCGGCCTGGGTTTGGCGGGCGCGCTGATGCAAGGTTTGTTCCGCAATCCGCTGGCTGACCCGGGTTTGATCGGTGTGAGCAGCGGCGCAGCATTGGCCGCTGCGACCCTGGTGGTGATGGGTGCGCTGTGGTTCCCCGGCGTGCCGCGCAGCCTGGGCAGCTGGCCTTTGATGCTGACCGCATTTATCGGCGGCCTGGTCACCACCGGCTTGATTTATGGCTTGGCGCAAACGGGCGGCGGCACGCGCATCGGCGTCATGCTGCTGGCGGGTGTGGCCATCAACGCGCTGGCCATGGCGGGCCTGGGCTTGCTGAGCTTTTTGTCGACCGACGAACAGCTGCGCAACCTGCAACTGTGGCTGATGGGCAGCCTGGGCAGCACACGCTGGCCAGTCGCTTTGAGTGCCTGCGCCGTCGTGCTGCTGGCTGCTTGGCTGGCACAGCGCTTGGCCCAGCCGCTCAACGCCATTGCGCTGGGCGAAGCGCAAGCCAGTTTGATGGGTGTGGCCGTGGAGCGCAGCAAACGCTGGGCCGTGGTGCTGGCCGCGCTGGTAGTGGGCTGCATCACCGCCGCTTGCGGAATGATCGGTTTTATCGGCCTGGTAGCTCCGCACTGGGTGCGCTTGATTGCCGGGCCTGACCACCGCGTGGTGCTGCCTGCATCGGCCCTGTTGGGTGCGGCGATGGTGGTGTTTGCCGACGCATTTGCCCGCACCGTGGTGGCGCCGGCCGAGCTGCCGCTGGGCGTGCTCACCGCACTGGTGGGCGTTCCGCTGTTTCTGGCCATGCTGCGCCAGTTTCGGCGCCAACTGTGAGAAGGGGATGCTGATGGCTTCTGCATTCAAACTATCTAGCTTGCCGCTGCGCAGCACCGCTGAAGCATTGGCCCGCCAAACGCTGCGCGACAGCGGTTGGCAACTGGAGCAATTGGCGGTGGGTGTGCCCGGTGGCGATGTGCTGGTGCAACTGCAGGCGCACATCGCGCCCGGGCGCTTGACCGCCATTGTTGGCCCCAACGGCGCTGGCAAATCCAGTTTGCTGGCCACCTTGACCGGCCAATGGGGGCCGCATGCAGGCCAGGTGCTGCTTGATGGCCAGCCTCTGCCTGCCTGGTCCGCTGCAGCCCTGGCCCAGCGCCGCGCCATGATGATGCAGGACGGCGCTGTAGCCTTCGACTTCAGCGTGCAGGAGATTGTGGAGCTGGGCCGTTATGCGCACCGTTTGGCGCCCAGCCAGAACGAAGCCGGCATCATCGCCGCCGCTTTGGCAGCCACCGACATGCAGGCTTTTGCTGGCCGCAGCGTGCGTACCTTGTCGGGCGGCGAGCGGGCGCGTGCCCATTTGGCGCGGGTGCTGGCGCAGATCTGGGAAGCGCCGGCCAGCGGCCAGGCCCGTTGGTTGCTGCTGGACGAACCCACCGCCGCCATGGACCTGGCCTGGCAGCACCGCTGCATGGCTTTGCTGCAAAACTGGGCGAGCGAGCAGGGCGTTGGCGTCATCACCGTCGTGCACGACGTGAACCTGGCCTTGCGCTACGCTGACGATGTGCTGCTGGTGCACCACGGCGGTTGTCAACACGGCCCCGCTACCGAGGTGCTGACCCCGCAACGCATGGCCGAGGTCTGGGGCGTTCAGTGCTTTGCCGCGCAGGCACCAGATGGAACGCAGCAGTATTTGTTTGCGGCGGGTTGAGTGTCGCCGTTTTCTTGTTACTCCAGCGGCGTATCGTCCGCCGTGCAGGCGCGGTTGAGCGAGGTGGCTTCGTAGTCCAGGGTTTGCTTCATGGCGCCGCCCAGCAGCTTGGCGTCGATGTGCAGGTGGAAGTTGTGGCCGGTGTTGACCTGGTTGGCCTGGGCAGTGAGCATCTTGCCGCAGGTCACCGTCCATTCCTTGCGCTCTTTGCCCACCAGTTTGCTGTCTTTGATGCGGCACTGGCTGAAGTGTTGCGAGAGGATCAGGTCGGGGTAGAGAAAGCCGTCTTTGTCCACCAGATCGGGGCCGATGCAGCGGTCTTTGGTGCGCGGCGGTTTGGCGGGCTTGTTGCCGATGGCGGATTTGGTTTCGGTGACCGAGAAGGCGCCAGGTTCGGTGGCATGGGCCAGCGAAAAAGCAGTAGCCAGCAGCGAGGCCAGGCCGCAGCGCGAGAGAAAAAGCAAGAGTGATCGCATGGCAAAAGCGGGGCCAACTGCCCGATACAGCGGGGGAAGCTGGCCCTTCCGAGAATTCAATAAGAGAGTTATAGCAGCCGCAGCCCGCAGCGCTGTCAGACAAAGCTGGGTTTGCTGTGCTGACACAAAATGCGCTGGCTGGCTGGCTGGCCGAGCAAGCGGGGCCAGAACGCATTGGACGCTGCGTTTGTGCTGACGGCTCAGGCGATCAGTGTTCTTCTTTCAATTCCTGCAAGATCACGGCCGCAATCTCTTCGATGGATTTGTGCGTGGTCGACAGCCATTGGATGCCGGCGCGGCGCATCATCGATTCGGCCTCGGCCACTTCGTTGCGGCAATTCAAGAGGCTGGCGTATTTCGAATCCGGGCGGCGTTCATTGCGGATCTGGCTCAGGCGCTCGGGCGCAATCGTCAGGCCGAAGATCTTTTTCTTGTACGGTAGCAGCGCAGGCGGCAGTTGCTGGCGGTCAAAATCTTCGGGGATCAGCGGGTAGTTGGCCACTTTCAGGCCAAATTGCATGGCCAGGTAGAGGCTGGTCGGGGTTTTGCCGCTGCGGCTCACGCCCACCAGAATGACGTCGGCACCGGCCAGATCGTGGTTGGTCTGGCCGTCGTCGTGCGCGAGGCTGAAGTTGATGGCCTCCATGCGCTCGAAATACTCTTTGCTCTCGCTGATGTCGGTGAAGCGGCCAATGCGGTGGTGCGATTTGGCGCCCAGCTCGTCTTCGAGCGGCTGCACAAAGGTGGCAAACATGTCCAGCACCAGGCCTTTGCAGTGGTCGTGCACCACGGCCACCGTGTCAGGTTCCACCAAGGTGGTGAAAACAATGGGTTTTTTCCCCTCTTGCTCGGCCGTGTGGTTGATCTGGCGCACGGCCTGGTGGGCCTTGTCCACGGTGTCGACAAAGGGCAGGCGCACGGCGCGGGTGCTGATGTCGAACTGCTTCATGATGGCGCGGCCAAAGGTCTCGGCTGTCACGCCCGTGCCATCAGAGATAAAGAAAATCGTACGTTGGTGCATATCGTGCCTGCAAGTGGTGCAACAAAATCAGGAGCGCTGCCAAAGCGGCTTGTGCGGGTATTTGTCTGTGCTGACCTTGGGGTTAAGCAAGTCACAAGCAAAAACGGCAGCGGCGCGCCTACAATGTCGCCCATTATTCCTTTTTCCACATGCACTCCGGCCTATTAGTACAAAACCAAAGCCGTATTCCAGAGCCAACACTGGCTTGGAAGGAGTGCCTGTGCGCGTGCCAGTGCGGAAATAGCCGCGCTGGGCGCCTGGACCCGTTTTTAACTTCCGGAGCTTTACCATGTCCAACCTCTACAGCGCGACCGCCCTGGTCGTACCGTTTGAGAACCTGAGAATGACCGACGTCGAGGTCGTAGGCGGCAAGAACGCCTCGCTCGGCGAAATGATCTCGCAGCTGCCGCAAGGCGTGCGCGTGCCTACCGGCTTTGCCACCACGGCCCACGCTTTCCGCGAGTTCCTGGCCTACGAAGACCTGGCTGGCAAGATCAGCGCCAAACTGGCGGCGCTGGATGTGGACGATGTGCGCGCCTTGGCCCAAGTGGGTGCCGAGATCCGTGCCATGGTGGAGAACCAGCCTTTCCCGGCGGATCTGGAAACGGCTATCCGCGAAGCTTTCATTACGCTGCAAGGCGGCAATGCCGAGGCATCGTTTGCCGTGCGCTCGTCTGCCACCGCAGAAGACCTGCCCGACGCATCGTTCGCGGGCCAGCAAGAAACCTTCCTGAACGTGGTCGGCATCGAAGACGTGCTGCACAAGATGAAGGAAGTGTTTGCGTCGCTCTACAACGACCGCGCCATCTCCTACCGCGTGCACAAGGGTTTTGAGCACGACGTGGTGGCTCTGTCGGCCGGCGTGCAACGCATGGTGCGCTCGGACAAGGGCGCTGCCGGTGTGATGTTCACCATCGACACCGAATCGGGCTTTGACCAGGTGGTGTTCATCACCTCCAGCTACGGCCTGGGCGAAACCGTGGTGCAAGGCGCCGTCAACCCCGACGAGTTCTACGTGCACAAGCCCATGCTGCAAGCGGGCAAGAACGCGCTGATTCGCCGCAACCTGGGCAGCAAGCTGATCCAGATGGTGTTTGCCACGCCCGAAGAAAAGGCCGCCGCCGGCAAGCTGGTCAAGACGGTGGACGTTACGCCCGAGCTGCGCAACCGCTACTCGCTGACCGACGCCGAAGTGCAAGAGCTGGGGCAATACGCCATGGTGATCGAAAAGCACTACGGCCGCCCGATGGACATTGAATGGGGCAAGGATGGCACCGACGGCAAGCTCTACATTCTGCAAGCCCGGCCAGAGACGGTGAAGAGCCAATCCAAGGGCCAGGCCGAGCAGCGCTACAAGCTCAAGGGCACCGGCACCGTGCTGGCCGAAGGCCGCGCCATTGGCCAGAAGATCGGTACCGGCCCCGTGCGCCTGGTGCACAACATCAGCGAAATGGACCAGGTGCAAGCCGGTGACGTGCTGGTGACTGACATGACCGATCCCAACTGGGAGCCGGTGATGAAGAAGGCCTCGGCCATCGTCACCAACCGTGGTGGCCGCACCTGCCACGCCGCCATCATTGCGCGCGAGCTGGGTATTCCCGCTGTGGTGGGCTGCGGCGACGCCACCGAACTGCTGAAGGACGGCACCCTGGTGACCGTGTCCTGCGCCGAAGGCGATACCGGCAAGATCTACGACGGCCTGCTGGAGACCGAAGTCACCGAAGTCAAGCGCGGTGAAATGCCTGCGATCCAGACCAAGATCATGATGAACGTGGGCAACCCCCAGCTGGCTTTTGATTTTGCCCAGCTGCCCAACGAAGGCGTGGGTCTGGCCCGTCTGGAGTTCATCATCAACAACAACATCGGCGTGCACCCCAAGGCCATCCTGGACTACCCCGCTGTGGACGCTGATCTGAAGAAGGCCGTGGAATCGGTGGCCCGTGGCCACGCATCGCCCCGCGCTTTCTACGTGGACAAGATCGCTGAAGGCGTGGCCACGATTGCGGCGGCTTTCTACCCCAAGCCCGTCATCGTGCGCATGTCCGACTTCAAGTCGAACGAATACCGCAAGCTGATCGGCGGCAGCCGCTACGAGCCCGATGAAGAGAACCCGATGCTGGGCTTCCGTGGCGCTGCGCGCTACATCTCGGAAGACTTCGGTGAAGCCTTCAAGATGGAATGCGAAGCCTTGAAGCGCGTGCGCAACGAAATGGGCCTGACCAATGTGAAGGTCATGATCCCCTTCGTGCGTACGCTGGACCAGGCCAAGCGCGTGACCGAGCTGCTGGCCGCCAACGGCTTGAAGCGTGGTGACAACGGCCTGCAAGTCATCATGATGTGCGAAGTGCCTTCGAACGCCATCCTGGCCGACGAGTTCCTGGAGTACTTCGACGGCTTCTCGATCGGCTCGAACGACCTGACTCAGCTCACCCTGGGTCTGGATCGCGACTCCGGCCTGGAGCTGCTGGCTGCCGATTTTGACGAGCGCGACCCCGCCGTCAAGAAGATGCTCGAACGTGCCATCCAGGCTTGCCTGGCGCAGAACAAGTACGTCGGCATCTGCGGCCAAGGCCCTTCGGACCACCCAGACTTCGCCCAGTGGCTGGCTGATCAAGGCATTGCCTCGATCTCGCTCAACCCGGACAGCGTGATCGACACCTGGCAGCGTCTGGCCGCCAAGTAAGCGGATCAGCTGTTCAGCAAAAAGCCAGTCAGGTTTCTGACTGGCTTTTTTGTTTTTCATGCGAGATGGAGGGGGCTCGCAATCCTGATTTCGACTGTTTGCCGCGTCTTACAGCTTGCGTCGCCAAAAACGCATACAGCACTCAAGAATGCTGGTGCCGATGGTGAATATCCGGATAGTGCGGGTGGCTGTGGGTCAGCGCGGTGTGAGCGTGCGGGTGGCTGTGTGGCTCGGTGCCGTCCCAGGCAAAGTCGTGGCTGTGTTGGTGGTGCTCGTCGTGCACATGGCGGTGGTTGTGAGCCAAGGGTTCGTGCGTGTGTTCATGCGCATGGCGCTCGCGCAGGTGCAGCCAAATGCCAAGAGCCATCAGCGCGGCGGCCAGCCAGAACAAGGGGCCGGGCATGCTGGGCCAAATGGCCAGCGAGATGATGACGCCAAACAGCGGTGCAATGGAGAAATACGCGCCCGTGCGAGCCGTGCCCAGGGTGCGCAATGCCACCACAAACAAGGTCAGGCTCAGACCGTAGCCCAAAAAGCCGACGGCCATGCTGCCGCCGATGCTGGCTGCAGCAGGCCAATGTGCGCCGCTCAGCAGGGCGAAAGCCGTGTTGCTGATACCGGCCAGCAGGCCTTTGATGGCGGCTACCAGCATGGCGTCGTTGGTCGACACCTTGCGGGTGAGGTTGTTGTCGACTGCCCAGCACAAACAGGCGGCCACAATCAGCAGCGCGCCGGCAGACAAGGAGAAGCCACCAGCGTCCGGTGCCCAGGCCAGCAGCAGCCCGCCCAGCACGATCACCACCATGCCCAGCACAATCTGCCGGTCGGCGTTCTCTCGGAACACCAGCCAGGCCATGACGGCGGTAAACACGCCTTCCAGGTTGAGCAACAACGAGGCCGTGGCCCCACTGGTCTGGGTGAGTCCCAGCATCAAAAACGCCGGGCCGAGCAGGCCGCCAAAGGCAACTGCGCCCAGCAGCCACGGCCACTCGGCGCGCGGTATCTGCAGAGCCTGTTTTTCAGCCGATGAGCCTGCCTGCAGGCGGCGCAATAGCAGCAACAAAGACAAGCCCAGGCCGCTGCCCAGGTACAAAAGGCCGGCGAGCAAAAGCGGTGGCACATCGCCCACCAACAGCTTGGCAAACGGAGTGCTGGCGCCAAAGAGCAGGGCGGCGGCGAGGGCGGGGCTGGCGTTGCGCAAAGACATGGTGCTAGTGAACCACAAGGGCAATCCAATGGCAGAAACAGGGGCGGACCGGCGGCTGTCGTTTGGGGCGCAGTTGGCTGCGTCCTGTCGATCAGCGCTCGGCGGGCAGAGGACCAAACGCCTGCAGTGCCTCGTCCACAAAGCGCCGCAGCTTGGCCGTGCGTTGGCGATCGGCTGCGTAGATGAGGTGCATGGGCCGAGACGGGCCTTGCCAATCGGGCAGCACGCGCTGCAGGCGGCCAGCGTCGAGATCGGCCTGCACCAGATCGGTAGAGGCCAAGAGGATGCCAGTACCTTGCAGCGCAGCGCGCAACTGGGCGTAGCCGCTGTTGGCCTGGAAAGGGCAGTTCACACGTACCGCCGTGCTGTGGCCGGCGCGGCTGAAAGTCCATTCGTTGAAGAGCTGGCGGTTCCAGAATACGAAGCCGATGCAAGGGTGCTGTGCCAAGTCGGCAGGCAGTTGCGGGGCCGCGGCCCGCGCCAGGTAGGCGGGCGCAGCGCAGGCCACCATCTGAAAAGGCCGCAGCGGGCGACTGACCAGGCTGCTGCTGTCGTTCAACTGCTCGGCACCAATGCGGAAAGCAAGCTCAATACCTTCGCCCAGCAGATCGACCACCTGGTCGGACAGGCGCAAATCCAGGCTCACCTGCGGGTAGCGCTGCAGGAAACCGGCCGCAAAATCGGCCAGGGATTGCGAGCCCCATTGGTAGGGCGCACTGATGCGCAACTGGCCGCTGGGCTCGCTCTGCGCCTCTTGCGCCAAGGCGTCGGCGGCCTCGGCGTCGCGCAGCAATTGCACGCAGCGCTGGTAGTACTGGCTGCCCAGCTCGGTCAGGCTTTGGCGGCGCGTGGTGCGCTGGAGCAAGGTGGCTTGCAGGCGCTCTTCCAGCGCTTGTACATAGCGCGCCACCATCTGTGGCGTCATGCCTAGTTGCGCAGCGGCGGCGGCAAACGAGCCCGCATCGACAGCCGCCACAAACACCTCCATGGAGCGGAACCGGTCAAGCATTTGGATTGGAAACTGGTAGTTGTGAAATCAGCAAATACTAGGCTATTTATTGAACTGTTAATTGTTTTTATGCTCCAGGCCTTGATGCTTTTACGGGATTTCTCATGCCTGATTTTTCTTCGCCTTCGGATGCTCTCCGCACCGCGCCCATGCAAGCCGACTGGTTTGAGCAACTGGTGCGCCAGCGCCACGCCACGCGCCAGTTTTTGCCCCAGCCTTTGACGCAGGCGCAGATCGAGGCGGTGTTGCTAGATGCGCAGCAGGCGCCTTCCAACTGCAACACCCAGCCCTGGCAAGTGCACGTGGTGTCGGGCGCCAAGCGCGCTGAGCTGGCTGCTGCCTTGCGTGCAGCCGCCCTGCAAGGCGAGGCTGCGCCCGATTTCTCTTTTGACAAAGCCAGCTTTAGCGGCCGTTTTGGCGAGCGCTGCCAGGCCAGCGGCAAGGCCCACTACGATCTGCTCGGCATGGGCCGCGACGAGCGCCAGCGCCGCGGCGAAGAAGCGCTGCGCAATTTCGACTTTTTTGGCGCGCCGCATGTGGCGCTGCTCTTTATGCCGGTAGTTGGCGACAACGTGCGCGTGGCCGGCGATCTGGGCATGTATGGCCAAACCTTCTTGCTCTCGCTCACGGCGCATGGCTTGGCTGGCGCAGCACAAACCTCGGTGGCCATGTTTGCGCCCACGGTGCGCCGCGTGCTGGGCATTGCCGAATCCAGCCGCCTGCTTTTCGCTATCTCATTCGGCTATGCCGACCCGGCCGCTGCCGTCAACCAGCTGCGCGTGGGGCGGGTGGGTTTGGAGGAGTCGGTGGTTTTTCACGGCTAGCCAGCGTTCGGTAAGGCAGGCATCGGAGCGTGTTAAGCCTGCTCGCGCCGCCGCTGCCACCAGCCCCAGATATCCTGGCTCAGCGGCACGATCACCAGCGACACCAGGCCGGCTGCCAGCACCAGGGTGAAGCGGTAGCCCAGGTGTTTGAAGCCGTAAGCCCCCGCCAGGCCGCCGATAAAAAAGCCCAGCAGCAAGAGGCTCAGCATGCGCAGTTTGGACCAATGCGGTCGGGCGCTGGTGTCGGCGGGTGAGAGGCGGCTGTTCCAGTAGAGCAGGCGGCCCAGCTCGATGCCGATGTCGGTCACCACGCCGGTAACGTGCGTGGTGCGGATGTCGGATTTGGAGACTTTGGTGATCAAGGCGTTTTGCAAGCCCATGGTGAAGGCCAGCACCATTACCGTGACCGGCACCAGCAGGCCGGGCAACAGGCTCAGCTGCGAGCCCAGCAGGCCAAACACCATCAGCAGCGCGGCCTCCAGCAACAGGGTCAGCGCATATTCGCTTTGCAGCTGGTAGCGCCGAGCCAGGTTCACCAGCACCGAGCACACCGCCGCACCGGCCACAAAAAACAACAGCGCGCCAAAGGCGCTGAGCGTCAGGTCGTACAGGCCCAGCACAATGCCGTCGGACATGCTGGCTACCATGCCTGTCATGTGCGATGTGTACTGGTGCACCGCCAAAAAGCCGCCCGCATTGGCCGCCCCCGCCACAAAGGCCAAGGCGTAGCCCAGGCGCCGGTTGATCGAAGCATTCCGGTCCCGCCCCGCCAAATGGTAGAGATGCGATAGAGGCAACATGGCTTGATTATCGGCATAGAGCGCAAGCCGGGGCCCAACAGTGCCCCAGCAGCGCATTAAGGGCCGGGTTCCGGCATCTCAAGGCACACAAAAAAGGCATGTACAGCGCCTGGCTGTCCATGCCTTTGCTTGCCATGCCGCGAGAGGCGGTGGAGCCTCAGCGCATCAAGCCTGGCCCAGCTTTCTGGCCACCAGCTCTTTCATGATTTCGTTGGCGCCGCCGTAGATGCGCTGTACGCGGGCGTCGGCGTACATGCGGGCAATCGGGTATTCGGTGACGTAGCCGTAGCCGCCAAACAGCTGCAGGCATTCGTCGATCACCTTGCATTGCTGCTCGGTGCACCACCATTTGGCCATGTAGGCGGCGCTGTCGTCGAGTTCGCCGTTGAGCAGGCGCTGGATGCAGTCGTTGACGAAGCTGCGGGCTATATGGGCCGTGGTGGCGCATTCGGCCAGCTTGAAGCGCGTGTTCTGCAGCTCGTACAGTGCCTGGCCAAAGGCTTTGCGCTGCTGCGTGTATTCCACCGTCAGGGCCACGGCGCGCTCGATGGCGGCAACAGCCGGCACGGCAATCAGCATGCGCTCGTAGGGCAGTTGGCTCATCAGCTGTTTGAAGCCGTGGCCAGCCTCGCCGCCCAGCAAATGGTGGGCGGGCACACGCACGTTGTCAAAGGCCAACTCGGCGGTGTCCGAGGCGTGCTGGCCCAGTTTCTCCAGGCGCTTGCTGACGCTGTAGCCTGGCAGATTCTCGGTTTCCAGCACGATGAGCGAGATGCCGCGGCTGCCTTTGTCACCGGTGCGAGACGCCAGCACGATGAGGCCCGCCACATAGCCGTTGGTGATGAAGGTTTTGGCGCCGTTGATCACATAGTGATCGCCTTCCAGGCGGGCCTTGGTGCTGATGGCCTGCAGGTCGGAGCCGCAGCCGGGCTCGGACATGGCGATGCCGGCGATCATTTCCCCGCTCACCAGTTTGGGCAGCCAGCGCTGTTTTTGCTCGGGCGTGCCGTAGTCCAGGATGTAGTGCGTGGCAATGCTGTGCACAGCGGTGATGGCGGGGATTTCGGCCTTGGTCAGCTCGTCTTGCACTACCAGCTGGTAGGCGAGGTTGGCGCCTGCACCGCCAAATACTTCCGGCATCTCGGGCAGCAAATAGCCCATTTCGGCAAACTGGGCCCAGACCTTTTGTGGGATGTAGCCTTGGCGGCGCCAGCCGTCGAGCTGCGGTGCCAGCTCGCCCTCGATGTAGCGGCGTACCTGCTCGCGAAAGGCTTCAATGTCTTCATCCATCCACGGATGGCGTAGCAAGTTGGGCAGCATGTGCAATCTCCTCAAATGCCGGTGAGGCCGCCCGAGCACAGCAGCGTTTGGCCGCTGACGTAATCGGATTCGGGAATGCACAGCAGGTAGACGGCGTTGGCCGCTTCTTCGGGCGTGCCGGCCCGGCCCAGCGGAATGGTGCGCTCCATCGCTTGCAAGAGATCGGGGTTGACGCCGAGCTTGATGTCGCGCCCTTCGATTTGCGCGCTGGCTTCGCCCGCTGCTGCCGAGGTGAGGCGGGTCGAGATCAACCCATAGGCCACGCAGTTGACGGTGACGTTCATGCGGCCCCATTCCTTGGCCAGGGTTTGCGTCATGCCCACAATGCCGGCTTTGGCGGCCGAGTAATTGCTTTGGCCGGCGTTGCCGAACAGCCCGGCCACCGACGAGATGTTGACCACCTTGCGCACGCGGCGTTGGCCGGCTTCGGCCTCGGCTTTGCTCAGCGCGCGGATGACGGGTTGCGCCGCACGCAGAATGCGGAAAGGCGCGGTCAGGTGGCAATCGAGAATGGCGTACCACTGCTCGTCTGTCATCTTCTGGATCACGCTGTCCCAGGTGTAGCCGGCGTTGTTGACGATGATGTCAATGCCTTGAAAAGCCTCAGTGGCGGTGCCCACAAAGCGCTCGGCAAAATCGGGCGCGGTGACGCTGCCCACGCAGGCCACGGCCTTGCCGCCAGCGGCGGTGATGGCTTGCACGGTTTCCAGCGCCGGTGCTTCGTCCAGGTCGTTGACCACCAGCTGCGCGCCTTCGCTGGCCAGTTTCAGGGCAATGGCGCGGCCAATGCCGCGCCCCGATCCGGTGACCAGAGCTACTTTGCCTTCCAGTTTGCGATTTGTCGTCATGGGTTTACCTCGTTATGGCTGGTCTGAGGGCAGCGCCACCAGCGCTTCGCCCGCGATCTTGGTTTGTCCGAACTGGTTGCGGCTGTGCACGGCCAGGCGCACGCAGCGCTCGCCGTTCACCTCCAGCTTTTCCAGCACTTCGCCGCTGCACTCCATGGCATTGCCCAGATGGGTGATGCCTTGAAAGCGCGCATCAAATTTGCGCAGCTGCGCCTGTGGCGCCCAGGCCGTCAGCAGGCGGCCCAGCCAGGCCATGCCCAGCATGCCGTGGGCAAACACATCGGGCATGCCTGCCTGGCGCGCGAAGTCGATGTCGATATGGATGGGGTTGTGGTCACCCGATGCACCGGCAAAGAGCGCCAGCGTTTGGCGCTGCACCGGTGGCAAGCGCAGCGGGGGCAGAGCGTCGCCCACCTGAATGGCCTGGTAGCTGAGCGTTTGAATCGTCTGGCTCATGGCTTTCCCTTTCAGTGGCGCACCACGGTCAGCGAGCGCAGACTGGCAACATGCTCGCCGCGCTGGTTGCTGACCCGGGCCAGCATTTCGACAAACTCCAACGCGCCGTTTTTCTTGACGTAGATATCGGCCACGCGGGTGCGCACGGTGACGGTGTCGCCAGCTACCACGGGCGCAAAGTACTCAAAGCCTTGCTCGCCATGGAGCAGCTTGCCCAGCGGAATGGCCATGGCATCGAGGCGCTCGAACATGGCGCCCGAATCAAGCTCTGCAGCAAACAAGAATGTTGGCGGCGCGGGCAGATCGCTGTAGCCGGCAGCGCGTGCGGCTTCCACGTCGGTATAGACCGGGTTGGTCTCGCCAACGGCTTTGGCGAAAAAGCGCAGGCGGCCACGCTCAATGGCCATTTCGGAGCTGCGGAACTCGTGGCCTATCCATTGCATGTCGATCATGGTCAGACCTTTTCGTACAGCGTGACCACGCAGGCGCCGCCCAGGCCCAGGTTGTGCTGCAGCGCCAGGCGTGCACCCTCTACCTGGCGCGCTGCAGCGCGGCCGCGCAACTGCTCGACCAGCTCGGTGCACTGCGCCAAACCCGTGGCGCCCAGCGGATGGCCTTTGGAGAGCAGGCCGCCCGAGGGGTTGGTGACGTACTTGCCGCCATAGGTGTTGTCGCCGTCTTCGATAAATTTTTCCGCGCCGCCTTCCGGGCACAGGCCCAGGCCTTCGTAGGTGATCAGCTCGTTGTGGGCAAAGCAGTCGTGCAGCTCTACCACCTGGATGTCTTGCGGGCCAATGCCGGCCGCCTCGTACACCTGGTGGGCGGCCTGGCGCGTCATAGAGAAGCCGACCACCTCGCGCATGTCGCGGGCCTCAAAGCTGGTGGGCGTATCGGTGGTCATGGCCTGGGCGCGGATGCGCACGCCGGCGTCCAGGCCGTGGCGCTTGGCAAATGCTTCGGACACCAGCAGCGCTGCTGCAGCGCCACAGGTGGGCGGGCAGGCCATGAGCCGGGTCATCACGCCGGGCCAGATCATGGGCGCGGACATCACTTCTTCTTCGGTGACCACTTTGGAGAAGAGCGCCAAGGGGTTGTTGCTGGCGTGGCGGCTGGCCTTGGCGCGGATCTTGGCAAAGGTCTCCAGCTTGGTGCCGTACTGCTGCATATGGGCCAGGCCGGCGCCGCCAAAGTAGCGCAGCGCAAAAGGCACGCCGGGCGCATCGACCAGTTCGTCGGTGATGGCGTCAAAGCGCTCGAAGGGGCTGGGCCGGTCTTCAAACACCGTGCCCAGTGCGCCGGGCGTCATCTGCTCAAAGCCAAAGGCCAGGGCGCAATCGACTGCACCGCTTTCCACCGCCTGGCGCGCCAGGTACAGCGCGGTAGAGCCAGTGGAGCAGTTGTTGTTGACGTTGATGACGGGGATGCCGCTCATGCCCACCTCGTACAGGCCGCGCTGGCCGGCGGTGGAGTCACCATACACATAGCCTGCGTAGGCTTGTTGCACCTGGTCGTAGCCAACGCCCGCGTCTTGCAGCGCGGCGCGGATGGCGCGTGCCGCCATCTGCGGATAGGGCTCGCTGGCTCCGGGTTTGGTGAAGGGGATCATGCCGACGCCGGCCACGACAACGCTTTTGCTCATGCTGGGTCTCCTGTTGGAAATAGGGAAGGTGGGCGGCTGCGTGCTCAGCCCACTTTGCGCTCTTGCTGCTGCCAGAACGGTTTGCGCAGATCGGCCTTGAGCACCTTGCCCGCGCCTGAGAGCGGCAGCGTCTCGCGGAAGTCCACGCTGCGCGGGCACTTGTAATTGGCGATCAAGGTTTTGCAGTGCTCGTACAGCGCCTCGGCGTTCGGCTCCGCGCCGGGTTTGAGTACCACCACGGCGTGCACCGATTCGCCCCATTGCTCGCTGGGTACGCCAATCACCGCACAGGCCTGCACATCGGGGTGTTTGGCCAGGGCGTTTTCGACTTCGGTGGAGTAGACGTTCTCGCCGCCGGTGATGATCATGTCTTTCAGGCGGTCGACGATAAAGACAAAGCCATCAGCGTCCATGTAGCCGCTGTCGCCGGTATGCATCCAGCCATTGCGGATGGCCTGGGCCGTCTGCTCGGGCTGGTTCCAGTAACCGAGCATGACGTTGGGCCCGCGCACAATGATCTCGCCCACCTTGCCGCGTGGCAGCTCCTGGTCTTCGGCGTCGGCAATCTTCACCTCGGTGCCTGCCGTTGCGCGCCCGGCCGAGCGCAGCAGGCCGCGCTGGCGCGCCTCGACAGAATGGAACTCGGGCTTGAGCGCGGTGGCCACGGGTGAGAGCTCGGTCATGCCGTAGGCCTGGGCAAACTGCACACCGGGCAGGGCATTCATGGCGCGCTCCAGCACCGCTTCGGCGATGGGCGAGGCGCCGTAGATAATGGTCTCCAGACTGCTGAGATCGCGCTGCTTTTGAATGCTCGGGTGGTCGGCCAGCATCTGAATCATGGTGGGCACCAGCAAGGCATGGGTGACGCGATCGCGCTCGATGGTGTCGAGCACCAGCTCTGGCGCAAACGCGGGCACCACGCTGTGGCAGTTGCCTTCGAGCCAATGCGGCATGGCCACGCCAAAATCGGCCAGGTGGAACATGGGGGCGGTGTGCAGGTAAGTGGCGCCAGGGCGCGAGAAACCATCGCCCTTGAGGCCAAAGCCCGATGACACCAGGTTGCTGTGGCTGAGCATGACGCCCTTGGGGAAACCGGTGGTGCCACCGGTGTAGAAGATGCCTGCCAGGTCTTCATTGCGCCTGCCTGCGTCGGCCACCGGCGCAGCCTTGCGCAGCAAGGCCTCGTAGCTGAGCATGCCTTCGGGCAGCTCGCCGCTGCCGCAGTAAATGACTTCGCGGATGCTGGCGGCCGATGTGCGCAGCTTTTGCGCCATGGCGACGAAGTGCTCGTCCACGATCAGAAAGCTGGAGTCCGAATCGTCCAGCGCGTACTGAATCTCGGCGGCCGTCCAGCGGGTGTTGCAGGGGTTGAGCACAGCGCCCGCCCAGGGCACGCCCATCATGTATTCCAGATACATGTCGGAGTTCAGCGCCAGCATGGCCACCCGGTCGCCTTCTTGCAAACCCAGTTGTTGCAGCGCGCCGGCCAGGCGCGCAACGCGCTCGCCAAAGCCTTCAAAGGTCTGATGCCGGCCGGCATAGCGCGAGACAATGCCTTGCGGATTTTGCTGGATGGCGCGGTGCAGCGACTGGGTCAGGTACATGTCGGTCTCCTCAACTTTTGCTGGTTGGCCAAGTGCTTGGCGCTGTACGAACGAGCAAATAATAGAAGTGGCCCCGGCGCGTCGCAATGGCAGATCACATCGATTTCATGGCAGAAAGCCTCAGCGCCGCTGGCCCATAATCGGGTCTCATGAAGCACGAGCCGACCAGCGTTTCCATTGTTTTTGTGCACGGCATGGTGGCAGGCATAGTGGCGCGCCAGGAGCCGGTCGAAGCAGCACTGCAGCACGCGGGTATTGCTGAGCAATTGCTGGCGCAGCAGGGTGCTCAGGTCTCGGGCGAGCAATACGTGGCGCTGTTTCGCCAACTGGTGGACAGCCGTGCGGATGAGGCGCTGGGCTTTCTGTCGCGCCCGCTGAAAAACGGCAGCTACGCGCTTATCGTGCGCGCTGCGCAAGGTGCTGCCACGCTGGAGCAGGCGATCAAACGTGTTGCCAACGCCTTTGGCCTGCTGCAAGACGACCTGGCGCTGGAGCTGCACCGCCACAACGACCTGGCCACCTTGCGCCTGCGCGTGCTCAACCCTGCCTTGGCGCAGCCAGCGTTTTTGCACGAAATGATGGTGCGCGTGTTCTGGCGTTTGCTGGCCTGGTTTGCCGGCGGCAGCTTGCACCCGGTGCGCTTTGATTTTGCGTTTGCGGCACCGGCCTACGTGGCCCAGTACGGCAAGATATTCCCCGCCGAGTGCTGCTTCTCTTGCGCGCACAGCGGGTTCTGGTTCGATGCTGCACTGCTGAGCCAGCGTGTGCACTGGGACGATGCAGCACTGCGCGCCTTTCTGGCCGACGCGCACGGCCATACCATCTTGCCGATCCGTTATCGAGGCAAGGTGAGTGAAAGAGTGCGGCGCCACTTGCTGCGCACCCGCCCGCAGTGGCCCGACCTCAAAGACACGGCTGCGGCGCTGCTGCTGTCGGTGCCCACGCTGCAACGCCATCTGGCGCTGGAAGGGGTGTCTTTCCAGGTGCTCAAGGACGAGCTGCGCAAAGACATTGCCATCACCCAGCTCGACGGCAAAAACGCTTCGCTCGACCAACTCGCCCACGAGCTGGGCTTTACCGACCGCGCCGCTTTTCAGCGTGCCTTCAAAACCTGGACGGGCAGCGCGCCAGGCGCTTATCGCAGCATTCAGCGCGGCTGAATCCGTTGGGCTGGCAGAGCGCTGGTGCGCAGCCGTTGCCAAAGTTTGCTGAGGCGCAAGGCGCACCAACCGTTGCGGTGATAGCGTCAACAAGTTTTGCGCAATGGGCGCTCAGCACAAGCTGGCTTGAGCGGCGCAGACAGAAACCTTGGAACGGCAGAGGCACCATGTCCCGAATCATTCTTGTCATTGCGGTGTTGTTGTTGGGTTTGGGCGTGTCCCAATGGGAGAAAAAACGGAACCGCTTGCAAGCGGTCGGTACCTCGATCTACGGCTTTGTCGAAATCAATCCGCCCGAAGGCGTCAGCGCGCAAAAGGTGCTGATCTTGACCCCGCCCGATTGCCCGCGTGAGCGCGCATCCTGCGCCGGGCCTTTGTTCGATGCGCTGCAGCAGGACGGTATTCCGGTGGAGCGCTTCCATCGCTATTTGTCCGAGATTGAGAATCCAAGCTCCGAACAACTGGCCAAGAACGAGCGCTTGCGCAAGCTGCGCGAGCAAAACGGTCCGCTGGTGGTGATCAACGGCTGGGCCAAGGTGAGCCCTTCGGTGGACGAGGTCAAAGGCGAATACCAGCAGCGGGTGGCGAGTGGTGGTTAGCGGCTAGCTCTGCCAGCCTGCGCATGGCTGATGTCCCCGCCGTGCTGGCAATACGCAAGGGCACAGCTACCATGCGGCCACCATGCGTTACGAACTGACCGACCTTCGCCTTTTTCTGGAAATCGCCCAGGCGCGCAGCCTGACGGCGGGCGCTGCGGCGGTGTTCATCACGCCATCGGCCGCCAGTTATCGGCTCAAGAATCTGGAGCAGGCCTTTGGCATGCCTTTGTTCGAGCGCACGCCGCGCGGCATGGATTTGACGCCGGCCGGCGAGACCGTGCTGGCCCATGTGCGCGAGCTGTTTGAAGGCATTGCGCGCATGCAGGGCGATGTGAGCCGCTTTGTCTCTGGCATCAAGGGCCATGTGCGCCTGGTGGCCAACAGCAGCTCGCTCAACAGCTTTGTGACGCAAACCCTGGGCCGTTTTCTGGTGGCTTACCCCGGCATTGATGCCCATGTGGAAGAGCGCCAAAGCGAGACGATTCCCGCTGCCGTGCTGGCACGCGAGGCAGACATCGGCATCTTCGCTGGTGATACCGATGTGGAAGGCGTCACGCTGCACCCTTATGCGGTGGACCGCTTGGTGATCGTGACACCACGCGACCATGTGCTGGCCAGCCAGGAGCGTATCCGGCTGGCGGCGGCGCTGGATTTTGATTTTGTCAGCATGAACAGCGCGAGCAGCAACTTTTTGTTTCTGCGCGATACCGCCGCCAAACATGGCAAACAGGTGCGCACGCGCTTGCAGGCCCATGGCTTTGAGGCGGTGCTCTCCTTGGTGGCCGCTGGTGTGGGCGTGGCTTTGGTACCGAGCAGCGTGCTGGCCAACCGGCAGCAGGCGCGGCAGTTGGCGGTGATTGAGCTCGACGAGCCTTGGGCTTTGCGCAAGCTGCATCTGGTGGTGCGCGAGGATGCGCGCTTTCCCAGCTTTATCACCGAGTGCATGAATTTTCTGCTGGACGACCCGGTGGTGGCTGCTACCCGAGCGTAGTCATTGCCTGCAGCTGAACCATGGCTGCACTGCTCTGCAAGCAGGCTTTAAACACTCGGCCGCCGCGCCAGTCATAACGGTTCCTCGCGTGTCAATTTCTCAAACGGCGCGTTCGAATCTTTCGGATGGCCTGGGCTGGTAGCGCTTCCTACACTGGTTTGGCAGCCCCTCGACGGGCTGCCTTGTCAACCCCATAAAGTAGGAGACTCCCATGGCTATTGATCGTTTTGGACTGTTGCGTTCCTGGTATTGTTGTTGGGTGCTGGGCGCCGCGCTGGCGGCGGCGCCAGTGGCATCCACTTGGGCGCAGTCGGCTGCGTACCCGAGCAAGCCGGTCACGGTCGTGGTGGCTTTTCCGCCCGGTGGCATGACCGATATCGTCAGCCGCACGCTTGCCAAGGAGCTGCAGCAAAACCTGAAGCAGCCTTTCATCATCGAAAACCGCGCAGGCGTGGCCGGTCAGGTGGGCACCGAATACGTGGCCAAGCAGCATGCCGATGGCTATACCTTGCTGGTGGCCGCCACTGGCTACGTGATTGCACCAGCGATGAAAAAGGTGGGCTACGACCCGCTCCAAAGCCTGGAGCCGGTGGCGCTGCTGGCCAAATCGCCTAACCTCATCGTGGTGAACCCGCAGGTACCGGCCAAGAATCTGCCGGAGTTTCTGGCCTGGGCCAAGGCGCAGAACAGCATTCCGTTTGGCACGGCCGGTGCGGCGGGCTCCACCCATTTGGGTGGCGAATGGCTGGCCAAGGTGACTGGCTCGCCTTTTGTGCATGTGCCTTACAAGGGCGCAGCGCCCGCCACCAACGACGCCGTGGCCGGCCAGATTCCGATGGCGGTACAGGATTCGATGAGTGTCTCGGCTTTTTTGACCAGTGGCCGCCTGCGCGCCATTGCCACCATGGCGGCCGAGCGCAGCAAGCTTTTCCCCGAGCTGCCGACCATGCAGGAGGCGGGCTTCAAAGGCTTTGACGTCTACACCTGGCTCGGGCTGTATGCGCCTGCGGGCACGCCAGCGCCGATCGTCGCCATGCTGAACCAAGAGGTCAACCGCATCATGAATTCGCCCGAGATGGTGGAGCGCCTGCGCCTGCAGTACAGCGAGCCTTTGGGTGTGATGGATGTGACACAGACGCGCCAGTTCGTGGCGGACGAGGTGGCAAAGTGGCGCCGTGTGGTGCAGGAAACAGGGGTGAAGACCGATGATTGATGCAGTCAAGCACGTGCCAGTGCCAACGCCAAGGGCGGACGGGCAATCCGCAAGCGCCGAGGCTTGCGACAAGCGCTATTTCGACGCTTTGGCGCAGGGCCGTTTTGAAATTCCGCGTTGCCGCGATTGCCGCAAGTTCCACTTTTTTCCGCGCCTGTGCTGCCCGTACTGCGGCTCCCAGGCGTTGGATTGGACGGCGCCTTCGGGCCAGGGCATCGTCTATTCGCTGACCATTGTGCGAGCCCGCGAGGGCGCTGATTACACCGTGGTATTGGTGGATTTGGACGAAGGCCCGCGCCTCATGAGCAGGGTGGTGGACATGCCGGTGGACGAGGTGCGTATTGGCATGCGCGTGACTGCGCGCATAGACGCAGTTGACGGCGCGCCGTTGCTGGTCTTTTTTGCCAGCCAGGAGACTCTATGAGCGCAGCAGCATCCCGAGGCTCTATCGCCATTCTGGGCACCGGGCTGGCTGGCATGGGCCATGCCGGTGGCGCGACCGAGCAAGAGATCATCGCCCAGGCCGCCTGCCTGGCCATAGAGCGCAGCGGGCTGAAGAAGGCCGATATCGACGGCATCATCACTTCCAGCCTGACCTCGCCTTGGTGGGTGATGCGAATGGCCGAATACCTGGGCATCCGCCCGCGCTTTTCGGACAGCACCATGTTTGGCGGCTCGGCCTTCATCGCCGATTTGAAGATTGCGCAGATGGCGATCGATGCCGGTGAGTGCGAGAACGTGCTCATCTGCTACGGCAGCACGCCGCGCAGTGCGCCCAGCAGCTCGCGCACCAACCAGATGCGGGCCGAGCTGGACCCGCAGCCGTATGAGCATCCGTACAAGGCCTTCAACCCGGTGTCGAGCTACTCGCTGGCCGCAGCGCGCCACATGTACGAATTCGGCACCACGCGCAGGCAACTGGCCGAGGTGGCCGTGGCGGCCCGCCAGTGGGCGCAGCTCAACCCGGACGCGTTCTCCCAAAAGCCGCTGAGCGTGGACGATGTGCTCAACGCCAAAATGATCTCCGACCCGCTCACGGCGCTGGATTGTTGCCTGGTGACCGATGGCGCTGGCGCCTTGGTTGTGACGTCTGCCGAGCGCGCCAAAGCCTTGCACGGTCAGCCGATCTATGTGCTGGGCAGCGGCTTTGCGCATTGGCACCGGCAGATTTCGTGCATGGAAGACCTGACCGTCACGCCCGCGCAGGAATCCGGCCGCAAAGCCTTTGCGCAGGCGGGCCTCAGGCCGGCCGATATCGACGTGGTGGAGCTGTACGACGCCTTCACCATCAACCCCATTCTGTTCTTGGAAGACCTGGGCTTTTGCCGCAAAGGCGAGGGCGGCGCTTTTGTCGAAGGCGGCCGCATTGCGCCTGGTGGCGATTTTCCGATGAACACCAATGGCGGCGGCCTGTCCTGCGGCCACCCGGGCATGTACAGCATTTTCCTGATCATCGAGGCCGTGGCGCAGCTGCGTGCCGAAGGCCAGGCGCGCCAGGTGCGCGGGGCAGAAGTGGCGTTGGTGCATGGCAACGGTGGCGTGTTGTCGAGCCAGGCCACAGCCATTTTGGCGTCAGCCTTGTGAGCTGGGCGGGGGTAGGATGCCGGGTTTGTCATCCGATCATCGCTTTCCCCGCAACCATGAGCACCACTGCCGACACCGTTCCTGAAGGGTTCACCGAACACCAATCGCCCAGCAACTTCATGCAGCTGATGGGCCCGCTGTACAGGCGCGAGCAGGCTGATGGCAGCGCCACGGTGGCATTGCGGGTGCTGGAGCGCCATCTCAACCTGCACGGCGTGGGCCACGGCGGCTTTGTGGCAACCTTGATCGACAACGCTTTGGGCTACAACGTCGCCAAGGCTTTGGGTAGCTCGGTGGTGACGGCGAATCTGAGCATTGACTACATGGCATCAGCGCAGCTGGGCGACTGGGTAGAGGCGAACGTGCAGATCAACCGCAAAGGCCGGCGCATGTGTTTTGCCGAATGCCGGTTGACGGTGGGGGACAGGTTGCTGGCGCGGGCGAGTAGTATTTTGGTGCCGGTGGGTTGAGGCTCGTCTCTGTTGTCTGAGCGAGCCTCATTCTGGTAGGCGTCGCATGGCTTGGATTTGTTGCGGACGTGTCGCGGTAAGCGTCTGCGTCCTTTGTTGGGACCTCTGCGCTTCGCGCAGATGCCGGGAATTCGCCCCGGCGGGCGACCTAGCTTTTTGCTGCACGGCAAAAAGCTAGGGGAAAAAACGTGCCCTGCAGCCAGCGTCCCCGATTGCCCCGCGTAGCGGGGCAATCGGGGCAACCTGCGGCCACAGCAAACGCCGGCGTGCGTCATAACTCATTGCGCGCCAAGGCGCTCCATTCAAACAGATGACGCAAGTCAGAGCACGAAGTTTGGCTGCTCTGCGGCAGCCAAACCGCCGGCGTTTGCTGCGTCCGCAGGCGCTGGCTGAAAGGGGTGGGAGAACATCCTGGACAGCCAACAGCCAACAGCCAACAGCCAACAGCCAACAGCCAACAGCCAACAGCCAACAGCCAACAGCCAACAGCCA
>NZ_JBHZGV010000017.1:3398-99049 GCF_043359985.1 Comamonas trifloxystrobinivorans | reverse complement strand
CCACATCCAGCGTCCCCGACCGCCCCGCGAAGCGGGGCAATCGGGGCAACCTGCGGCCACAGCAAACGCCGGCGTGCAGACGAACTCACTCCGCGCCAAGGCGCTCCGTTCAAACAGCGTCTGCAAGTCAGAGCACGAAGTTTGGCTGTCCTTCGGCAGCCAAACCGCCGGCGTTTGCTGCGTCCGCAGGCGCTGGCTGAAAGGGGTGGGGACATCCAACAGCCGAAACAGCCAACGGCCTGCGAGAGTGGCGCTGATTAATGGGCGGCGCGCGTGGAGTTTAACGAGGGTGCCTGAGTGTTCACACCGTCTGCGCCACAAAGCGCGTGCTCGGCTCCATCAGCTGCGCTTGCTCGGCAATCAGCGGCAGATCGCGCGAACCGGCAGCGGTGGCCTTGACCAGCGAGTACAAGGTGGCGGTGGCCAGCTCCAGCGCTTGTGGCAGGGATTTGTTGGCCACCAGGTGGCCCAGCAAGGTGGCGGCGAATACGTCGCCCATGCCGTTGGGCAGCGGGTGCAGGTCGATTTTGGGCGTGCGCACCAGCCAGGCACCTTGGCCGTTGACGGCCAGTGTGCCGAGTTCGTTGCCGGGGATGTCGGGCGTAGCCAGGCTGGTGATGACGATGCTCTCCGGGCCGCGGCCGCGCAGTTGGCGGGCTACGGCCACGGCTTCGGGCACGCTGGTGAGTTTGGTGCCGGTGAGCAGCTCAAACTCGAACTGGTTGGGCGTGATGGTGTTGGCGAACGGGATCGCCTGGTCGCGCAGAAAATCGGGGATCGCGGGGTTGACGAAGAGGCCGCGGCCCACGTCGCCCATGACCGGGTCGCACAGATAGCGCAGCTGCGGGTTGGCGTGGCGGATGTCGTTGACGGCTTCCAAAATGGCGGCGCCCGTGTCGGCATTGCCCAGGTAGCCCGAGAGCACGGCTGCCACTTTTTGCAGCACGCCGCGCTCGCGCAGGCCGGTGAGGATGTCGCGGATATGCTCGGCGCTCAGGATCTGGCCGCGGAACTGGCCGTAGCCAGTGTGGTTGGAAAACAGCACCGTGTGCACCTGCAGCACCTCAAAGCCCATGCGCTGCAGCGCAAACACCGCCGCCGAATTGCCCACATAGCCCCAGGCGACATGGGATTGGATAGACAAAATGACGGGGTTCGCGGTGGTGGTGCTCACGGATCAGTCCTCAAAAAAACGGCGGTGGAACAGGTGGCGGCTATTGTGCGCCAGCGGCCAGCCACTCCTGCTTGAGCTGCTGCAATAGCTGTGCAGCCGGCAGGGCCCGCGCCTGCGCTACGCCTTGGCCAGCCCAGAGCGACAGGTACTGCGCATCGCCAGCGGCACCGGCGAGTTTGCGCAGTGCGCCAGTCAGTGCGTTCTGCACCGGGTAGGCGGGAATGTCGGCCTCTTGTGGCTCCAGCGCGTTGATCATGGCATTGCGAATGCCGCGTGCAGGCCGGCCCGAGATGGTGCGTGTGGTGACCGTGTCGGTTGCCTTGGCACTGGCGAGCGCGGCGCGGTAGGCGGCGTTGATGGCCGATTCGGGGCACACCAGAAAAGCCGTGCCCATTTGCACCGCTTGCGCGCCCAGCGCCAAGGCGGCGGCCATGCCAGCGCCGTCCATGATGCCGCCGGCCGCGATCACCGGCACTTGCAGCTGCAGCACGCAGTCGCGCACCAGCGGCAAGGTAGACACCATGGACGAAGCGTAGTCCGCCAAAAAAGTGCCTCGGTGGCCGCCGGCTTCGCAACCGCTGGCAACCACCGCGTCTGCGCCCACGGTTTGCCAGGCCAGTGCTTCGGCGACCGTGGTGGCCGTGCCCCAGACCTGGCAGCCAGCGGCGTGCAGGCGCTGTACTTGCTCGGCGCTCAGAATGCCGAAAGTGAAGCTGGCCACGGCGGGGCGGCATTCGATCAGGGCGTCGAGCTGCTGCACAAAATCTTCGCACCACTGCGCGGGCAGCGTAGGCTCGGCGCCAAAACGGGCGTAGAGCGGCGCCAGGCGCTGCATGGCTTGCTGCAGGCTCGCCGCGTCAGGCTCGGGCGTGGCTTGCACAAACAGGTTCATGGCAAAAGGCCGGTCGGTTTGTGCGCGCACGGCAGCAGCGGCTTCGCGCATGGCTTGCGGCGAGCGCATGCCGCAACCGAGCGAGCCCAGACCGCCGCCGGCTGACACGGCTGCGGCGAGCGCCGGGCTGTCCGAACCCGTCATCGGGCCTTGGATGAGGGGCAGCGACAAGCCCAGTTGGTTTGGCAAAGAGGAAGGCATTCGGGTCTCCGGTTCAAATCGAATCTGGCTAAACCACAGCGCTGGCTGTGGCCGCATGGTGCGCCTGCAAGGTGGCCTGCAACTGCGCGGTGGCCGGCGTCTGGTAGCCGTGGCGCGTGACGAACATGGTGGTGCAAGGCGGCAGTGGCTCGGTGCGAACGGGCAGCAGATCGCGCTGCATATCGAGCACTGCCTGCGGCGCAACCGCCACAGCGCTGCCTGCGGCCACGGTGGCAAGAATGGCGTGGTACGAGTGCAGTTGCAGCACTTGCGCGGGCGCGCCGCCGTGTTGCTGCAACCAGTCTTCGCCAATGCGGCGGTAGGTGCAGCCTTCGGAAAAAGCGGCCAGCGTGCTGGGCGCATGCCCCGGCGTGCTGTCGGCAGGCAGCAGCAGGCGCAGCGGCTCGTGGTAGAGCGGCGTCAGGTCGAGCGGCAGCGGCTCGTCAACATCGGGCGGCGGCCAAGCCACCAGCGCGGCGTCGAGCTGGTGCTCCAGCACCTGTTCCACCAATTGGCGCGAAGGCGCGGTGGACAGCGCCAAGCGCACATCGGGGTGGCTGCGGTGGTATTGCGCCAACGGCTGGGGCAGGCGGGCGGCGGCGGTGCTTTCCATCGAGCCCAGGCGCAGGCGGCCGCTGGGCATGTGGCTGCGCAGCGTTTGCTCGGCTTCTTCGGCCAGCGACAGCAGTTGCTCGGCGTAGCGCAGCAGGCGCTGTCCCTCGGGCGTCAGCACCATGCGGCGGGCCTCGCGTACAAAAAGCGCTACGCCCAGCGATTCTTCGAGCTGCTGCACGCGCGTGGTCACGTTCGATTGCGCACGCCCCAGCTGCTGCGCGGTGCGCGTGATGCTGCCACTGGCAGCAACCTGCTGAAAGATGGCAAGCGAGGCAAGGTCAAGCATGGTGGCTCTCCAAGGTCTATCTTTTTTTGAGATGTTAATTTACCATTCAATCACTTAAAAAGATAGATAACCGCCATGACCCGCTCTGTTTCTGCGCCCGCCACCGCACCGGATACCGTCTCTGCCAACGCCGCCGCCTGGAGCCAGCGCCCTTGGCTGGTGGCCATTGCCGGCATGGTGGCCATGGCTTCGGCCATGGGCGTGGGGCGTTTTGCTTTTACGCCGCTGCTGCCGATGATGCTGCACGACGGCACCATCACGCTGGCCCAAGGCAGCTGGTTGGCCATGAGCAACTACCTGGGGTATTTTGTCGGCTCGCTGGTTTGCATGGCGCTGCCCTGGGTGGCGCCGGGCGTGGTGCGGCGCTGGCACCCATCGCGCATGGTGCATTGGTGGTTGTTTTTCACTGCGCTGCTGACGGCCGCCATGGCGCTGCACTGGCCGGCGGGCTGGCCGGCGCTGCGCTTTGTCTCGGGCGTGGCAAGCGCGGTGGTGTTTCTCAACATCACGCTGTGGTGCATGTCACAACTGGCGCATTTGGGGCGGCCGGCCATCAGCGGCCTGCTGTTTTGCGGCCCGGGCATCGGCATTGCGGTTACCGGTTTGGCCACCAGCGGCATGGTGGCTGCGGGCTGGCATGCCGTCAGCGGCTGGTTGCTGTTTGCGCTGCTGGCTTTGTTGTTTTGGGCGTTGGTGTTGCCCGTGGTGCGCGGCCCGCTGGCGCCGCCGCCCGTGGTTGCCAGCACCGGCCAGCCCGCGCCCCGCGCTGCCGAAGGCCCGCTGGACCGCGCCTTGCTCACGCTGGCCTACAGCTTTGCCGGCCTGGGCTATATCGTGACGGCTACCTATCTGCCGGTGATCGCCCGTGGCGCGCTGCCCGCCGGCTCGGTCTGGCCCGATCTGTTCTGGCCCATGTTTGGCGGTGGCGTGGCACTGGGCGCCTATCTCTCCACCCATGTGCCCGCGCAGTGGGACAGGCGCAAGCTGTTGATGGCGGGCTACAGCCTGCAAGCGTTGTCGATTGCCATCAGCTACCTTTGGCCCACGCCGCTGGGCTTTGCCGCAGGCAGCATTTTGCTGGGCTTGCCTTTCACCACCCTCACTTTTTTTGCGTTGCAGGAAGCGCGGCGCATCTGGCCTGAAGCTATCAGCAGCTTCCCCGGTCTGATCACCGCCGCCTACGGCCTGGGCCAGATCATCGGCCCGCCGGTGGTTGCCTACATGTTGGCCCACAGCGCCAATACGCAGACGGGTTTTGCCTATGGGCTGGGCGTGGCGGCGTTGGCGCTGGTGCTGGGCGTGCTGCTGTTTGGCTGGATGCTGTGGCGGCATCCTCATAAGCGCTGAGCGTCTGGCGCTCGCAGAAATTCAGCCGTTTGCCGGGCGCGCTGGGCCCGGTCTGCGCAGCGCCATGATCTTCATCAATGTGCCTGACTCTGGTTTTACCTTCGGGTAAACTCCGGGCCGCAAACGTTTGCGCCTGTGCAAACATGCGGCTTCTCGCGGTTTCTGTGCCGCGGGCTGTGAACCCTTTGCCCTTCCCACTGGAGACATACATGCGCTTTTCCCGCCGTACCCTGTCTGCTGCGCTGGCCCTGGCTTGCGTAGCTGGTTTCACCCACAACGCCGTGGCTGCTGACAAGCCCAAGGTGGCGCTGGTGATGAAGTCGCTGGCCAACGAATTCTTCCGCACCATGGAAGACGGCGCCAAGGCGCACCAGAAAGCCAACGCCGCGCAGTACACGCTGGTGGCCAACGGTATCAAGGACGAGACGGACACGGCCGCCCAGATCAAGATGGTGGAGCAGATGGTGGCGCAGCGCGTGAACGCCATCGTCATTGCGCCGGCTGATTCCAAGGCGCTGGTGCCCGTGCTCAAGGCCGCTGCCGACAAGGGCGTGCTGGTGGTGAACATCGACAACAAGCTCGACGCCGACGCGCTCAAGAGCAAAGACCTGAACGTGCCTTTCGTCGGCCCCGACAACCGTGCCGGCGCCAAGCTGGTGGGTGATTACCTGGCCAAGCAGATCAAGGCGGGCGACAAGGTGGCGATTGTGGAAGGCGTCTCCACCACCTTCAATGCCCAGCAGCGCACCCTGGGTTACCAGGACGCGATGAAGGCCGTGGGCGCCAACGTGGTGGGCGTGCAATCGGGCCAGTGGGAAATCGACAAGGGCAACACCGTGGCCGCTGGCATGCTGCGTGAGAACCCCGATCTGAAGGCAATTTTGGCCGGCAACGACAGCATGGCGCTGGGTGTGGTGGCCGCAGTGAAGGCTGCTGGCCGCACGGGCAAGGTGCAAGTGGTGGGTTACGACAACATCGCCGCCATCAAGCCCATGCTGAAAGACGGCCGCGTGCTGGCCACGGCCGACCAATATGCGGCCAAGCAAGCCGTGTTCGGTATCGAGATTGCGCTCAAGGCCCTGGCCGCCGGCCAAAAGCAAAGCGATCTGCCTGCCGAGGTGAAGACCGACGTGGCCCTGGTCACCAAAGACAGCAAGTAAACCAGCCCCATGAACAGCGCTGTGACCGCACAGACAGGCGCGCCGCGCGTGCGCCTGCACAACATCGGCAAGGCTTACTCGGGCACCACGGTGCTCGAAGGCGTGAGCCTGGATCTGCTCGCCGGTGAGGTGATGGCGCTGACGGGCGAGAACGGCGCAGGCAAAAGCACCTGCTCCAAAATTTTGTGTGGTCTGGTCGACCCTTCGCAGGGCAGCATGCAGCTGGACGGCCAGGCCTACGCGCCCACTTCGCGACGCGATGCTGAGCGCCACGGCGTGCGCATGGTGATGCAAGAGCTGGGGCTGATCCCCACCTTGTCCGTAGCCGAGAACCTGTTGCTCGATCGCCTGCCCAACCGCATGGGCTGGCTCGACCACGCGAGCATGCGCGAGCTGGCGCTGCAGCAGCTGGCCAAGATCGGCATGACCGATATCGACCCCGACACGCCGGTGGCGCAGCTGGGCATTGGCCAGCAGCAGATGGTGGAGATTGCCCGCAACCTGCAAGACGACACGCGCGTGCTGGTGCTCGACGAGCCCACCGCCATGCTCACGCCCAAAGAGACCGAGCATTTGTTCGAGCAGATCGATCTGCTCAAGGCCCGTGGCGTGGCCTTGGTCTATGTCTCGCACCGCTTGGAAGAGCTGCAGCGCATTGCCGACCGCGTAGCCGTGTTGCGCGATGGCCGCCTGGTCGATGTGCGGCCCATGGCCGGCGTGCAAGAGCATGAGCTGGTCGAACGCATGGTGGGCCACGCCGTGCAAGACAACGAAGGCCGCCCGCGCCGCACCCGGGGTGCGCTGCGCATGGTGGCCAAAAACATGCAGCGCGGCAAGCTGGTGCGCGGCGTCAGCCTGGAGCTGTACTCGGGCGAGATTCTGGGTTTGGCCGGCCTCGTCGGCTCGGGCCGGACCGAGCTGGTGCGCCTGCTGTTTGGTGCCGACCGGGCCGATAGCGGCGAAATCCAATTGCACACGCCGCAAGGCGCGGCGGCCGCTACCACCAAGGTGTCGCCGAACTGGTCGAACCCGGTGCAAGCCATCCGCGCCGGCATCGGTCTGGTCACCGAAGACCGCAAATCGCAAGGCTTGCTGCTGTCGCAATCGATCCGCGCCAACACCACCTTGGCCGGTATTGGCAAGGTGGCGCGTGCGGGCTGGTTGCAGCTGGCGCACGAGGCCGAGGTGGCGCGTCACTTTATCGACCGGCTGCGCATTCGCTCGCGCGGGCCCGAGCAATCGGTGGCCACGCTCAGCGGCGGTAACCAGCAAAAAGTGGTGTTTGCCCGCTGGCTGCACCAGCCTTGCGATGTGTTGTTGCTCGACGAACCCACACGTGGTGTGGACGTGGGCGCGCGCGCCGATATTTATGACGAAGTCGACCGCATGTGCGAAGACGGCAAGGCCGTGCTGATGGTCTCCAGCGATCTGCGCGAGCTGATGGCCATGTGCGACCGCATCGGCGTCATGCACAACGGCCAGCTGGTCGCGGTGTTCGAGCGCGGCCAGTGGACCGACAAACAATTGCTCGCCGCTGCCTTTGGCAACGCCGACAGCGCTCCGGCTGCGGCCTGAGCAATCCCCTATTTTGAGAGAGCAGGCGAGAGGAAGAGAAGCCATGACAACCCCAACCCATGTCCAGCCACGGCCCGCTGGCGCCGCCGCGCCCGCGGGCTTCATGCAAGCCTGGGGCACCTATGTAGGCCTGCTGGTGGTGCTGATCGGCATGGTGGCGCTGTTCAGTTTTCTGAGCGAGTATTTCTGGAGCAAAGAGACCTTTGTCACCATCGCCAACGAGATCCCGGCGCTGGCGGTCATGGCTGTGGGCATGACCTTCGTGCTCATCCTCGCCGGCATTGATCTGTCGGTAGGCTCGGTGCTGGCGCTCTCGGCCGCCGTGGCGGCGCAGGCCATTCTGGTCTGGGGTTTGAACCCCTGGGCGGCCGGCTTGCTGGGCCTGCTGACCGGCTTGCTGTGTGGCGCTGTCACGGGCGCGGTATCGGTGGCCTGGCGCTTGCCCAGCTTTATCGTCTCGCTGGGCATGCTGGAAGCCTTGCGCGGCGGCGCCTATCTGGTGACCGACTCGCGCACCCAGTATGTGGGCGATGCGATCTCGGGCTTGGCCGCGCCCATTGTGGACGGCGTATCGGCCGCATTTTTGATTGCGGTGGCGATTGTCATCATCGGCCAGATCGTGCTCACGCGCACCGTGTTCGGCCGCTACATCATCGGCATCGGCACCAACGAAGAAGCCATGCGCCTGGCTGGTATCGATCCGCGCCCGATCCGCATCACCGTCTTTGCGCTGACCGGCTTGCTCGCCGGTTTGGCCGGCCTCATGCAATCGGCTCGCCTGGAAGCGGCTGACCCCAATGCCGGTACCGGCATGGAGCTGCAAGTGATTGCCGCCGTGGTGATTGGCGGCACCAGCCTGATGGGCGGCCGCGGCTCGGTGATTGCCACTTTCTTTGGCGTGCTCATCATTGCCGTGCTTGAAGCTGGTTTGGCCCAGGTCGGCGCCAGCGAACCGGCCAAGCGCATCATCACCGGCGCGGTGATCGTGGTGGCCGTGATCATTGACACCGTGCGCCAGCGCCGCGCTGCGCGCCGAGGTTGAAGCCATGGCGATGACCAGTATCAAAGACGTGGCGCGCCTGGCCGGCGTGTCGGTCACCACCGTCTCGCACGTGCTCAACAAAACCCGGGCAGTGAACCCCGGCACGCAGGCGCGGGTGATGGCGGCCGTGCGCACCCTGGGCTATGTACCCAGCGCAGTGGCACGCAGCCTGAAAATGAACGCCACGCACACCATCGGCATGCTGGTACCCAACAACTCCAACCCCTACTTTGCCGAGCTGGTGCGGGCGGTGGAAGACGCCTGCTTTGACGCCGGTTATGCGCTCTTGCTGTGCAATACCGACGACGATGTAGAGCGCCAAAAGGTCTACCTCGACGTGCTGGCGCAAAAGCGCGTGGACGGCCTGGTCGTAGCCTCGACCAGCGACGACGCGCAGATGTCGCAACTGCTGGCACAGACAAGCATCCCGATGGTGCTGATCGATCGCGCCATCGCCGGGTTGGAGCGCCCCTGCGTGCAGACCGACCACGTGCAAGGCGGCATGCTCGCCACCAACCACTTGCTGGCGCTGGGCCACCAGCGCATTGCCTGCATTGGCGGGCCCGAGCAACTGCATTCCAGCGAGCAGCGCGTGCAAGGCTGGCAGCAGGCCATGCGCCAGGTGGGCATGTGCCCGGATCTGCTGGTGTACGGCGATTTCAGCGTCAACGGCGGCTACCTGGCCATGCGCACCTTGCTGGCTGCAGCGCCGGCAGCGCGGCCTACCGCTGTGCTGGCCTGCAATGATTTGATGGCCATGGGCGCTTTGCGCGCCGTGCATGAATTCGGTCTGCGCGTGCCACAAGATGTAGCCGTGGTGGGTTACGACGATATCGAACTGGCCAGCTACACGCAGCCGCCGCTGAGCACGGTGGCGCAGCCGGTCAAGGCCATGGCGCAGCAGGCGCTGGCCTGGTTGCTGCAAGGCATGCAGGCTGACAAAACGCGGCCCGCCACCTCGGCAACGCAATTGCTGGTGCCAGCGCTGGTCACCCGCGCCAGCAGCAAGCCGGCGGCCCGGCCGTCGATGCAAACTTTGAGTGGAGGTGTGGTGTGAATGCACCCATTCTGAGCCAGGCACCGCGCATGGTGGTGCTGGGCAGTCTGAACATGGATCTGGTGCTGCGCGTGCCACACATGCCGCGTGCGGGCGAGACCATGCTGGGCCAGTCGCTCACGCAAGTGGCAGGCGGCAAAGGCGGCAACCAGGCCGTCAGCTGTGCGCGCCAGGGCGCGGCGGTGACGCTGCTGTCTTGCGTGGGCGAAGACGCTTATGCCGAGCAGTTGCTGGCTGGTTTGCTGACCGACCATATCGACGTTCAGCATGTGCAGCGCAGCAGCTTGGTGGGTACGGGCGTGGCCGTCATCAGCGTGGACGATGCGGCGCAAAACCAGATCGTGGTGGTGCCCGGCGCCAACGATTTGCTGCACGTGCCCGAGGCGTTGCTGGAGCGCTTGCTGCGCGATGCCGCATATGTGGTGCTGCAGCTGGAAACGCCGCTGGCCGAGGTAGAACAAGCGCTGCGCGTGGCACGCCGCGTGGGCTGCAAAACGGTGCTCAACCCTTCGCCCATGCAGCCTTTGCCGGCGCACTGGTGGCCGATGGTCGATCTGCTGGTGGTGAACGAAAGCGAAGCCACGCAGTACAGCGGCCTGCCCGTAGACGAGCCGCAAACTGCCGCGCAAGCCGCACGCCAATTACAGGCGCTGGGCGTGGCGCAAGTGGTGGTTACGCTGGGCGCCAATGGTGCGGTTACTTGCAACGCACAAGGCACTACGCACTGGCATGAGGCCGTGCGCGTACAAGCGGTAGATACCACGGCGGCGGGCGACACGTTCTTGGGCGCGCTGACGGTGCAACTCGCATCCGGCACCGCACTGGACGAGGCCACCCAGTGGGCCATGCGCGCTGCGAGCATCTGCGTCACCCGCGCTGGCGCGCAACCATCGATTCCTTTTTCTGCAGAAGTCGGCAGCACCACGCAGCCGACCCGCTGGAGCCCGTTATGAAACGCAACCCTCTGCTCCACATCGAGCTGTCCCAAGTCATCGCCAGCATGGGCCATGGCGACGTGCTGGTGATCGGCGATGCCGGCCTGCCCGTGCCGCCCGGCGTGCGCCGTATCGACCTGGCTTTGTGCCAGGGCGTGCCTACGGTCGAGCAGGTGTTGAAAGCCGTGCTGAGCGAGCTGCAGGTAGAGCGCGCCGTGGTGGCGCGCGAGAGCCTGTCTGCCAGCGGCGCAACGCCCAGCTGGTACGCGCAACAAGTGCCGCTGTTGCCAGCAGCGCCGCAGGTGTTGTCGCACAACGAGTTCAAGACATTGACGCGCCAAGCGGTGGCGGTGGTGCGTACGGGTGAGTTCACGCCGTATGCCAACGTAGCGCTGGTGTCGGGCGTGGTGTTTTAAAAAACGGCGCCGGACCTGTCCGCGCGCGACTGCTTCAGCCCTTTGCTGTAAAGCAAAACAAGACAAGTAACACGGTCGCATGATGCTCTCTATTTGAGAGCAAACATGGCCCGCAAATTTCCTCTTCAACCGGCGCACCCTGAACGCATTTGCTGGGGTTGCGAGCAATACTGCCCGGCACGCGATATGGCTTGTGGCAATGGTTCAGAGCGCACGCCGCACCCTGCGGAATTATTTGGCCCGGATTGGTACGGCAGCGCTTTGCCAGACGGTGCTGCGCCGCTGGCGGAAGCAGCGGCGCAGGCTTGAAAAAATAAACGTTCTTAGTCTTTGTGCAGCGGCACTTGGGCTGATGCCAACGGCATTTGCAGCACAAACACCGCGCCGCCGCCTTCGCGGGCTTCGCAGTGTACGGTGCCGTCGTGGCGCTCGGCGATGGAGCGCACCAGGGCCAGGCCCAGGCCTACGCCGCCGTTGCGCTCGCTCGCGCCGGGCATGCGGTAGAACGGTTCAAAAATGCGGTCGCGCTGGTCCAGCGGCACGCCGGGGCCGCGGTCGGCCACGCGCACTTCGGCGTAGCCGTTGTGTTGCACCAAAAACAAGGTGATCGGGCCGGGGCTGTAGCGGCGGGCGTTTTCCAGCAGGTTGCGGATGGCGCGGCGCACCAGCTTGGCGATGCCGCGTACCTCCATCTCGCCTTCGGCCTGCACCTCCAGCTCGGCGTCGATGCGGGCGCATTCCTCGGCGCACAGGCCTATCAGGTCGATCAGCTCGGTGGTGCCGACATCGGCCACGCGTGAGTCGAGGCGGCTGGCCAGCAAGATCTCATCGACCAGCTGGTCCAGCTCGGCGATATTGCGCTGGATCTCTTGCTTGAAGCTGGGCGAAGGCTTGTCGCCCATCAGCTCCACGCCCATGCGGATACGGGTGAGCGGGCTGCGCAGCTCGTGCGACGAATTGGCCAACAGCGATTTGTGCGATTGCACCAGCGTCTCGATGCGCGCCGCCGCCGCGTTGAACTGCTGGGCCAGTTCGCCCACTTCGTCGTTGCCGCGCACGTCGACGCGCACCGACAAATCACCGTCGCCAAACTGCTTGACGCCTTGGCGCAGGCGCTCCAGCCGGCCCATCAGGCGGCGAATGATCGGGAACACGCCCACGATCACCACAATGCCAATGAGCCCCAGCATCCAGAAAAAGCCGAACGGCGGCTTGACCCAGAACCACCACGGCCCCAGGTTGGGCGGAGGCCGGTGCGGGCCACCACGCTCGCCCCGATCCGAGCGGCGCGAGAGCTCCATCTCGTAGATGCGGCCCGATTCGTCCTCCAGCTGGTAAACCACTTTGTCGCCGGGCTCGCTGGGCTGGCGCACGGCCAGGCCTTGCAGCAGCGGCGTGCCGTCGGCGTTGCGGATGCTGATTTCGCGCGTGGGCGGTTGCAGCGGCGTGGCGTTCTTCTCGGCCGCTACCTGCCAGGCCCAGCCGATCACCAGAATGAGCACAGCCACCCCGCCGACCACGGTGAGCCAGATGCGCAGGTAAAGCCGCTCGGCAAAGTACTTGTACAGCTGCATGGTGGAAAAGCGATGGCCTGTGCCTGGAGTCGGTTGGGGCATCAATCCTGTTGCTTGGCGAAGACGTAGCCGACGCCGCGCACGGTCAGAATGCGGCGCGGGTTTTTCGGATCGGCTTCGATGGCGGCGCGGATGCGGCCCATGTGCACGTCGATGGAGCGGTCAAAGGCTTCGAGCTCGCGGCCGCGCACGGCTTCCATGATCTGGTCGCGGCTGAGCACGCGGCCGGCGCGCTCGGCCAGGGTGACGAGCAGGTCGAACTGGTAGCTGGTCAAGTCGGCCAGGCGACCGCCGACGGTGACCGTGCGGGCGTCGCGGTCGATCTCCAGGCTGCCAAAACGCAGCACCTGGCTGGGCTGCAGGCTGGTGCTGCCACCATCGCCACGGCGGCGCAAGATGGCGCGGATGCGGGCCAGCAGCTCGCGCGGTTCAAAAGGCTTGGGCAGGTAATCGTCGGCGCCGACTTCGAGGCCGATCACGCGGTCCATCGGGTCGCCCTTGGCGGTCAGCATCAGGATCGGCACCTGGGCGGCCGGGCCGCTGAGCGTGCGGATGCGGCGGCAGACTTCGAGGCCGTCGATATCGGGCAGCATCAGATCGAGAATCACCAGATCGGCGGCCTGGCCACTGGCCGGCTCTTGCAGCGCCTGCAAGCCGCTGTTGCCGTCGGCCATGTGCGTGACCTGCAGGCCCGACTGGCTCAGATACTCGCTCACCATATTGGCCAAGCGCTCGTCATCTTCGATCATCAACAGGTGGTGGGTATGCATCGCAGTCATAGAGTGGGCGGCGGGAACCGCAGAGTACTACCCGCGCATGCTCGCATGCCGGAGTGGCCTGGGCTTGTCCCTTCCGTAAAGTTTGGTAAACCGGCTCAGCCCTGGGCCGCTGGCGCGCTGTGCACCGCATGCACGCGCGAGGCCAGCCACACCAGTACCAGCACCGGCAGGCCGAGCAAGGCGGTGGAGGTGAAGAACTGGGCGTAGCCAAAGCTGTCCACATAGGCGCCGGAGAAACCGGCAATCCATTTGGGCAAGAGCATCATCATCGAGCTGAACAGCGCGTACTGCGTGGCCGAGTAGTTCACGTTGGTGAGGCTCGACAGGTAGGCGATGAAGGCGGCCGAGGCAATGCCGCCGGCCAAGTTGTCGGCCGAGACCACGGCGATCAGCCCGGCCAGATCATGCCCACGCGTGCTGAGCCAGGCAAACAGCAGGTTGCTGGCGGCCGACAGTATGGCGCCCAGCATCAGCACCCGCATCACGCCGATGCGCATGGAGATCACGCCGCCGATAAAGGCGCCCACCAAGGTCATGATCACGCCAAACACCTTGCTGACGCTGGCCACCTCGGCCTCGGTGTAGCCCATGTCCACATAGAAAGGGTTGGCCATGATGCCCATCACCACGTCGGAGATGCGGTAAATGGCGATCAGCCCCAGAATCAGAATGGCGTGCCAGCCATAGCGCTTGATGAAATCGGCAAACGGTGCCACCAGCGCCTCGCGCAGCCACTCTTGCGCATTGCGCGCCGGGGCCAGCACCTTGGCCGCTGGCTCGGGCGAGAGCAGCACGGTGACCACGCCCACCAGCATCGAGGTCGCCATCACCGTGTAGGCAAAGCCCCAGGCGCTGCGCTGGTAGTCGCCCGCATCGGCTTTCAGGCTGAAAGCCACCAGCCACAGCACGCCGGCGCCGGCCCAGATCATGGCGATGCGGTAACCGGTCTGGTAAGTGGCGGCCAGCGCGGCCTGTTTGTCGGCGGCGGCGGACTCGATGCGGTAGGCATCGAGCGCAATGTCTTGCGTGGCCGAGCCAAAGGCCACCGCCAGCGCGCACCAGACGATATGGTTCAGGTTGGCCTGCGGATCAGACCAGGCCATGCCCAGCAAACCGCCTATCACCAGGCACTGCGCGAGCAGCAGCCAGCTGCGCCTGCGCCCCAGCCAGCGGTTGAGCAGCGGCAGCGGCAGCCGGTCGACCAGCGGCGACCACACCCATTTGAAAGCGTAGGCCAGGCCCACCCAGCTCAGGTAGCCGATGGTGGTGCGGTCAATGCCCGCCTTGCGCAGCCAGAAAGACAAAGTGCCCAGCACCAGCAGCAGCGGCAACCCGGCCGAAAAACCCAGCGCCAGCATGCGCAGGCTGGCCGGTTCGGTATAGACCCGAAAGGTCTCGGCCCAGGAGCGGCGGGCGGGGGAGGGTGTGTCAGCCATGCAGGAGCGTGCCGGAGAGCGGATCAGACCGGCCTAGGAAAGTGGTTCAGCAGTGCGTCAATATACTGCCGAAAACGCTGGCGGCAGCGCTGGCCCGTGTGTGCGGATCTGCGAGCCCCCGGGGAGGCTCTTACAATCACGCAAAGCTTAAAAGGTAACTGGATGACATCTGCCACCCACTGGATAGACGATGCCCTGTGGTCGCGCTCGCTGAACTACGATCTGGCCCGCGCCATGGTGGGGCAGACGCTGCAGTTTTTCTGGGGTGATGCGCAGGGGCAAACCCATGTGGCGCTGCTGCAAGTGGAGGCCTGCCATGAGGGGGCGAGCACTGCGAGCATGCAACAGTTCAGCCTTGATCTGTCAGGCCCGGCAGAGCCTTTGTTGCCGCAGCAGACCTACCGGGTGCGGCATGCGGAGCAGGGCGATTTTGCCGTCATGATCACGCCCGTTGCCCGGCAGGCCGATGGTTTTGTCTACCAGGCCGCCTTCAGCCATGCCCGTTGAGTTGCCAGCCAGCTTGCAGGTCGATGGCCTGGTTTTGCGCAGCGTGCGAGAGGCCGACTATCCCTTTTTGCGCAGCGTTTACCGCGACGTGCGCCGGCAAGAGCTGGCACCCACCGGCTGGCCGCAGGCGGTGCAGGACGCGTTCTGTGATTCGCAGTTCGGTTTGCAGGACCGCCACTACCGGGCCCACTATCCGCATGCGCGTTTTTATGTGATTGAGCGGGGGGATGTACCGATCGGCCGCATCTATATCAGTGATGCGCCTGAGCTGCTGATCTTGATGGAGGTGTCCTTGCTGTCCAGCGAGCGCGGGCAAGGCCATGGCACCACTTTGCTGCGCTGGCTGACCGGTTTGGCTGACGCCAGCCAGCGCCCGGTCCGCCTGCATGTGGAGCCCGACAACCCGGCCAAGCGCTTGTATGAGCGCCATGGTTTTGTGGCCCACGAAACGGACGGTCCCTACCAGCGCATGCTGCGCCCGGTGAGCCGTTGAGAGCTTGTTGCTCGGCTCAGCCGCGGTGAAACACCGCTTCCAGCCGGCGCCCTTGGGCATCGTTGGGGCTCAAAAACACCAGGTGCTCTCCCAGGGCAGGGTGAGAGAGCTGGCAGGTGTTTTGGCTGAAGCCGCCTGCCGATTCGAACACGGCGCGGAAGGAGCGTTCTTGGTCCGTGCCCGGGCCCAGGCTGTCAACGGCCAGCAATTGGACAGAAACCGGGCTTTGCCCTGCGGCACTGACCGAGAAGCGCTCTCCCAGCAAGGCCTGCAAATGGCTGCGACGCAACTCCGGCTGCGAGGTTGCCGGGCTGCTGGCCCAGGCTGCGGCCGTGGTGGCAGGAGCGACGCCGGCCGCTGACAAAGACCCTGCCGCTTTTAAAAATCCACGTCGGTCAGGCATGTGCATCAGGGCTCCCGCAGATGTAATTTGTTGCAGAAAATCAGCTACTGTGTGTAAACTCAGCGACATTATCAACCAATGTGAACTTTTAGTCACCCCCGATCATGGCCACGCCGTACCTTGGTGAAATCAGAATGTTCGCTGGCTCAAGGCTCATAGAAGGCTGGGAGTATTGCAATGGCCAGCTCCTGAGCATTTCCGAATATGACGCCCTGTACAACCTGCTGGGCACCACCTATGGCGGAGACGGACAGACCACTTTTGGGGTACCCGATCTGCGCGGGCGAATCCCCGTTCATCAGGGCACATTGCCTGGCGGTCAAACTTACGTGATAGGCCAGAAACTCGGTGTTGAGGAGGTCACGGTGCTGATCAATCAGATGCCCGGACATACACACAGCTTGCAGGCAAGCTCTGGAACCGGGTTTGTGGCCTCACCGGGCAATGCTTTTTTTGCCGGCCACCGCGACCACAAGGTGTTTGCCAGCACAACGCCCAATGGCACGACCACGCTCAACTCGCAAGCGGTCTCTTCTGCCGGAGGTAATCAGCCTCACGAGAACATGCCGCCCTTTTTGTGCGTGAATTTCATCATCGCCGTCTTCGGCATCTACCCGAGTCAAGGCTAATGGCTGATTATTTCCTGGGCGAAATTCGCGTCTTTGGCTTTGCCTTTCCGCCAAAGAATTGGGCCGCCTGCAATGGGCAGCTACTGTCCATTTCACAAAATCAGGCACTGTACGCACTGCTTGGCACCGACTACGGCGGCAACGGAACTACCAATTTCGCGCTTCCCGATCTTCGGGGACGCACGCCCTTGGGAACTGGGCAGTCGCTGTATGGCTCAAACTTTACAAACGGCCAGGTGGGAGGACAGGAGTTCGTTACCTTGATCACGCCCAATCTTCCCCAACACGTGCACACCCCGATCAATGCGAGCAATGCTCCCGGAGATCGAACGACAGGCGCGAACGCTTTTCCTGCTGCAGCACGCGGACACTACGCACCCAGCGCCGACACGGTTTTAGCCTCATCTGCTTTGTCCACCACCGGCGGCAACTTACCGCATGAGAACAGACCGCCTTTGTCGGTGCTGAATTTCTGCATTGCAACTTCAGGCATTTTCCCTTCGAGGAATTGAGAACATGGCAGATGCATTCACTGGCGAAATCCGGATTTTCGGATTCACGTTCCCCCCGTACCAATGGGCGAGCTGCGTGGGGTCACTCCTTCCCATTCAGCAGAACACCGCTTTGTTTTCAATTATCGGCACCACCTATGGTGGCAATGGTACGAGTAACTTCGCGCTTCCCAACCTGAGTGGAAATTTTCCGATGCACTTTGGCCAAGGGCCTGGCTTGAGCTCGCGCAGTCATGGAGAAAGCGGTGGCGTCACCCAAGTCACACTGCAGTCCACCCAAATGCCTGCACACACCCATCTGCTCACTGCTGGCAATCAGGGTAATGCGGCATCTGCCACCGCGTCCGGTAGTGTGATTTTGGGCAGTGCGCCAACGCGGCCCTATGCCAGCGCGCCAGGTCAGTCGGTCGCCATGAATTCTCAAGCCATTGGCATCGCGGGCAACACCCAGGCCCATGAAAACATGCCGCCTTACCTGGCCATGAATTTCTCCATTTGTCTCAACGGCGTGTTTCCTCAGATCAAAGTACCGAGTACACCATGATGCACATGTCGACGTTCGCAATAGCTGCCTTGCTTCTTGCCGCGTCGCACGTGCACGCGCAGAACAGTACCGTGGTGCAGCGCGAGTTTTCTGATCGCGGGGCGCGCTTTATCGAGCTGACGCAATCATCGGCCAGCAAGCCGGCTTATCGCGTGAATGCCGGCGGCCACAGCATCAGCTTCGACGCGAGCGGCGTACACATGGCGCAGCCGGTACCTGGCGGTGCCACGCAGTCCAAAGCCATCGGCCTTCACAACGGCCTGAGTTACGGCTTTGAGGGCGGCAACCAGGTAGCGCCGCAAGCGCTGTACCCGTCGGCCACGGCTTACCACTGGCTGGTCGGCCCCAAAAGCGAGTGGCGCACCCACCTCAAAGGCTTTGGTGAACTGGCCTACCGCAATGTCTGGCCTGGCATCGATGCCGTGTTCAAGAGCGATGCCCAAGGTCTGAAGTACCAGTTTGAGGTGGCCGGTGGCGCGCAAGCAGCCAAGGTGCAGTTGCGCATCTCCGGGGCACAGTCCGCGCGCATTGCCAGCGATGGTGCGCTCGAGTGGACACTGAACGGCGTAACGCTGCGAGATGCCGCGCCCTTCGTCTATCAACAGCAAGGCCCGCAGCGCGTGACGGTGAGCTCGTCCTATCGCCTGCAACAGGTGGACGCCAATACGTGGCTGGTGGGCTTTAATCTGGGCACCTACGACCCGCAATTGCCGCTGGTGATCGACCCGGCGTGGACTGGCTTTTCCGGGCTCATGGGCGGCAACGCCAGCGACATCGTGAATGCCGTGGCTCGCGATGCCCAGCAGAACACCTGGGTATGCGGCACCACCCGCTCACCGGATCTGATGGCCGCCTCCGGCACGTACAAGGGCGGCAATGATGCATTCATCGCCAAATTCGACGACGCCGGAGCGGCCAGCTCCATCACCTACCTTGGCGGTAGTGGCGATGACAGTTGCCGCGGCATTGCGCTCGATGATGCGGGCAACATCTATTTGGCTGGCGGCTCGGACTCCAGCGATTTCACAGGACTTGGCACCAAGTCCCCGACCGGCAATTTCAATAGCGCGCACACCGGTGACGACGCATTTGTCGCCAAGCTGAGCAGTGCCAGCGCCGTCGCCTGGTCAGGCTTTATTGGCGGTACGGCAGATGACAAGGCCACGGGCATTGCCCTGGACGCGAGCAACCGGGTCTATGTGACCGGCTTCACCCAAGCCGTCTGCACGACACCCACCGCCTGCACAAGCGCGTTCCCGGCGATTGGCTCATCCATCAACTATGCGCGTACCAGCCAGGGCAGTAACGCTTTTGTGGCGCGCGTAGCTGCCGACGGAACCAAGCTCGACTACGTGGGCGTGATTCCGGGCGATGGCGATACCAATATTGGCTATGGCATTGCCGTGGACCCGGCCACCAATGCCGCCGTGATCGTTGGCGAGACGAACTCCACTAGCGGGGGTCTGCCAACCGGCATTCCGGGATTTCGCAAGACGCCCAATGCCCGCCAAGCCGCTCCGGGAACCAATAGCGAAGACGCTGCAGACGGCTTTGCAGCGCGCATTTCGGCAAACGGCGGCGCATTGGAGTATTTCACTCTGCTCACTGGCGTCAACGACTATGACGCCACCAAGCCCTTCAACGCTGATCGCGCTTTCGGCGTGACGCTGCTCGCGGATGGCTCGGCACTGATTGCCGGAGAGACCAGCGCCGCCAAGTTTCCAGCGAACGATCAAGGTGCACAGATTGCCAACACCCAAGCCAACACTGCAGGCGGCATGGACGGATTTGTGCTGCGCCTCACTGCCGACGGAACCAACGTCTCATTTGCCAAGACCTTGGGTGCCACCGGTTATGACAGCGCGGAGGCTGTTGCCGGGATGACCGATGGGTATGTGGCTCTCTTCAACCGATCAGCGAGCGGCACACCGCAAACGCCGACACTGGCTGAGGGCCTGCTGCAAAACCCGGCGGGCGGGCAAGACGGATACCTCGTCAAGTATGCAAGCGCCACCGGCGCAGTCACGTACTCGGGCTACCTCGGCTCCAGCTCTGACGAAGCGTTCTACGCGCTGGATTATTCCAACGTCGCGGGAACTACAGGCCACCCGGAGCGCACCATCTCGATGTCAGCGGGTGGCGTGACAACTGCACGCGCAACCGCGTTCTACAACGGCAACGAAAATGCGGTGAACAGCGCAGCCGTCACACCCAACGGCCTGCTGCTGCGTCTCGACACCGACGACGTGCTGCTGAACATGGCCGTGGGCAGCGGCAACAACCAAAGCGTTCCTATCCTTTCAGCGTTCGCCGATTTGAGCGTACGGGTCACCAACAACCTCAATGCACCGCAGGCCAACGTGCTGGTGACATTCACCTCGCCCGTCTCAACCCAGGCATCTATCAACCTCGCGACAACTGCTACCGCCACCACCAACGCCAGCGGCATTGCTACGCTGAGCGGCGTTGCGGCCAACGGTTTTGCTGGCTCGTATGTGGTCACCGCCACTGCTGCGGGGCAAAGCGTCAGCTTCTCGCTGACCAACCAGGCGGGCGCACAAGCACCGGTTTCCGTCACTTCCAGCAGTGCGCAAATCGCCTACCAGGGTACGACCACACTGACCGCCAGCGGTGGCTCGGGTGGCGGTGCCTACAGCTTTGCGTTTGACAGCACGGACGCCACCGCAGCCACCTATTGCCAACTGCAAGCGCCGACCAGTAACACCATCACGGTCAGAGCCTTGCAAGCGGGCGGTAGTTGCAAAGTGATTGCTACCAAAGCGGCAGACGCCAACTATCTGGCGCAGCCTTCCACGCCCGTCACCATCAGCACGGTGAAAGCAGCGCAGGCGGGGCTGAGCGTCACGCCGCAACCGGCAAGCATTGCCGTTGGTGGATCGGTTGCACTCGCGGTGAGCAATACGCTGCCCGGCTCCACAACGTCGTATGCGGTGGACCCAAGCACAGCCGCGTATTGCGAGATGAGCACGTCAGCTGCGAATACGGTCATCGGCAAGGCCACCGGCGCGTGCACGATCCAGATCACACAGACCGGCAACACCAACTTCAGTGACGCCTCGCTGTCTGCACAGATCACGGTGACGCAAGCCACGCCCGGCGCGCTGGTGCTGAACGTCCCCACCGCGTTGACCTTTGGCGATGCGCCCGTCACGCTGAGTGTCTCCCAGCAGGTGAGCCCGGTACCGGTTAGCTACGCTGTGGTCTCTGGTACGTGCGCGATCGTCAATACCAACCAGATCCAGGCAACGGCGGCGGGCTCGTGCGTTGTGCAAGCCTCGCAAGTGGCCGACGCCAACTATGCGGCTACCAGCAGCAACCCGGTCTCGGTCACCATCAACAAGGCTCCGCAAACCACCGCTTTGGTGGTGACGCCTTCGGCCGCCAGCATTGCTCCGGGCGCGACCACGACCTTGAGCGCCAGCGGTGGCGATTCGCAAGGCGCCATCAGCTACACCCTGGTTTCCGGTGCGCCTTCGGTCTGCACACTCAGCGGCAATCTGGTCACGGCCTTGGCGCCGTCGGGCACCGGTGGCGTGAACTGTGTTGTGCAAGCCACCATGGATGGCGGCGCCAACTATTTGAACCTCGATTCGCTGCCGGTGACCATCAATGTGGCGAACAACCCGCAAGCGCCCATCAGCGTCAGCGTAGACCGCAGCACCATCCAGCCGGGCGCGGAGACCGCCAAGGTCACGGCATCGGGCGGCAGCGGTACATCGGCCTTTGCCTATGCTTTGCTGTCCGGCCAGGCTTTCTGCGCGCTCGATACCAGCTCGGGTGTGGTCACGCCGCTGGCAGTGGGAAGCTGCGTGGTCAACGCCAGCAAGGCGGCTTCGCTGGGTTTTGACGCCGCCACCAGCACCAACAGCGTGAGCATCACGGTGGCCAACAAGAAGCAGGATGCGATCACGCTGACGGCCGACAAAACCTCGATCGCGCCCAAAGACACCGCCAAGCTGACTGCGACAGGCGGCAGCGGCACCAAGAGCTTCAGCTTTGCCGTCACTGCGGGCGCCAGCTTCTGCTCGGTGGATGCGCAAACCGGCGTGGTCACGGCTACGGCCGTGGGGGCTTGCACGCTGCAGGCCAGCAATCCGGCATCGACGGGTTTTGACGCAGCCACCAGCAACAGCGTCACCATCAACGTGGCCAACAAGCCGCAAGCGCCCATCACGGTGAGCGTGGACCACAGCAGCATTGCGCTCAACGGCAGCGCCCAGGTAAGCGCCAGCGGTGGCAGTGGCACGATCGCGTACCGCTTCGCTCTCGTGAGCGGTAGCAACGCTTGCACGCTCGACACCCAGACTGGCGCTGTCAAAGGCATTGCCGTGGGTGCTTGCACCATCAACGCCAAGAACGCGGCCTCTGATGGCTATGACGAAGCCACCAGCAGCAACACGGTGACCGTCAGCGTTGGCAAGGCGCCGCAGACCATCAGCTTCAGCTTGCCTGCCGGCCCGATGGTGCTGATTGCGCCCGATGTGGCCCTGAGCGCCACCACCGATGCCAGCGGCCTGGCCGTGAACAGTTTCACCAGCAAAACCACCCAGGTTTGCGAGGTGAGCGGCGCAACGCTGAAGTTCTACACCGCAGGCACTTGCACGGTGACGGCCAGCCAGGCGGGCGACAGCACTTACGCCGCAGCCGAGAAGGACGCCAGCGTGCAAGTGGTGTTGCCGGCCGGCACGGCCAGCACCGTGGCGGGCAGCATTGCTGCAGGTGCCGTCAGCGCCAGCATTGTGGGCGGCGATGGTTGGGTGTTCGGCCCGCAAAACGCCAGCGGCTGGGAAGTGACGGGCTTTTACCCGCAGGTGAGCGAGCAGCCGCCAGCGAATCTGGAGTTCCCGGCCGGTCTGTTTGGCTTTACCGCCATCAACGGGCCCAAGGGCACGGCAGTGACCATCCAGCTGACTTACCCGATCAGCTTCCCGAGCAATGCCGAGTATTGGAAATACGGCAAGACCAGCGACAACCCTACAGCGCATTGGTACCGACTGCCAGGTGCCGTGGTGTCGGGCAATACCGTCACCTTCAGCGTGACCGATGGCGGCACCGGTGACAGCGATCTGCTGGCCAACTCGGTCATCCTCGACCCCGGTGGCGTGGCCATCAACAAAGCGCCCGTGGTAACGCCTGCGGCCACACCGGTGCCAGGGCTGGGCGCCTGGGCGGCAGCGAGCCTGAGTCTGCTGCTGGCGCTGGCTGCCGGGCTGGGTCTGCAGCGCCAGCGTGGCCGCCAACGCTGACTGGCGCCGCAAACCACAGCACGCGCTTGAGCGCCAAGTCAGAGGCCGCCCCACCGGGCGGCCTTTTTCAATCCTGCTCTACACTGGCGGCGTTTGCCATCGCACTGCACCTATGTCGGCCGCTCCGCACCGCCCGCTTTTGTCTGCCCCTGACTACTCGGTCCGCCACTACAGCGGCGAGCAGCAGGCGCACAGCCATGGCCATGTGCAGCTGCTGTACGCGCTGGCCGGGCGCATGGAGTTGGACGTGGACGGCAAGGCCGCGTATGTGGATACCGCCAGCGGCGTGGTGATTCCGGCCGGCGCCACGCATGCCTACCTGGCTCAGCACGGCAGCGCGATTGCGGTGGTCGATGTGCCGGAGCAAGCTGGCTTGGCGCAATTGCGCCGCTTTGTGGCACCGCCTGCAGACTGGCTGCAAACGCACGCGGCGCATGGCTCGCTGGCCAACGCCTATTTAGCCTGGGTGCTGCAGTCTCCCGTGTTGCTGCAGCGGCGGGCGCTCGATGTGCAGGCCATCACGCAAACCGTGCAAGCTGATTTGGCAGCCGATTGGCCTACCGCCCGCTTGGCGGGTTTGGCGCATTTGAGCGCGCAACGCTTCCATGTGCGCTGGCAAGAGCTGACCGGCAGCACGCCGCAGCAGTGGCTGCGCGATCTGCGCCTGGACGCAGCCAGCCGCGCCTTGGCCGCTGGCGAGCTGCTGGAGACTACGGCGCTGCGCTGCGGTTACAGCAGCGCCAGCGCATTGGCTTACGCATTGCGGCGCGACCGCGGCGTGGGCAGCCGCAGCCTGCGGGCCCAGGCGGCTGGCGGCGCTTGAGCTATCAAAATTGATAGCAAACTGCATCTGCCAGCGAGCCGGTTTGCTGCGTTGGCGCGAGATTGCAGAGCAAGCGTTTCTCGACATTTGCCCGCTGCCAGCCGGCGCACCATAGCGGCATGAACCAATCTGTTTCTCCTGCTTCTTCGCTGTCGGCCGCAGACTCGAGCTCGGGCTCGCGCCAGCCATCGTCGTCGGCCCAGGGTGTGGCCCTGGTGTCGCTGGCCGGTGTGCTGTGGGGCACCAGCGGCACGGCGCAGCATTTAGGCGCGGCCGGGCTGTCGCCCTTTTGGGTGGGCGCGGCGCAGCTGGCGGCGGCCAGTGTTTTTTTGGGCCTGGCCTTGTGGCTGGCGCTGCGCCGCAAGCCGGGCTCGCTGGAGCTGAGCCCGCGCCGCGCTGGGCTGCGCTGGTCGTGGTTTTTCTGGGCGTCGCTGGGTATTGGCGGCTACAGCGTGTTTTTTTACGAAGGCCTCAAGCTGGCCGGCGTTGGCATTGGCACGGCGGTGGCCATTGGCAGCAGCCCCATCTGGGCCGGCTTGCTGCAGGCTGTGGTGTTGCGCGCGCCTTTGTCCGCGCTGTGGTGGCTGGGCACCTTGGTCAGCGTGGGCGGCGGCGTGGCCATGGTGTTGGGTAAGGGTACGGCGGCGGATGTGTCCTGGCCCGGCCTGGTGCTGTGCCTGTTAGCCGGCTTGTCGTATGCGGGTTATGCGCTGATCAACAAGCGTTTGGTCAGCCACATGGCGCCCAAAGTGGTGAACTTCTATGTGTTCACCGGCGCGGCGATCTTGGCTGCTCCAGTGGCTTTGCTGCAAGCCGGCGTGCCGCAGTGGACGCTGTCCGCCTTTCTGGTGGTGATCTACCTGGGCGCCGTGGTGTCAGGCATTGCGCACATGCTGTTCTCGATCGGCCTACGCCATATCTCGGGGCCAACTGGCGTGGCTTTGAGTTTGATCGAACCGGTGGCCGCCTTTGTGCTGGCCGTGTGGGTGGTGGGCGAGCACCAGCCTTGGGTGGCCTGGGCCGGCTTGGCTGCTGTGCTGCTGGGTTTGTGGGTGGTGGTGCAGGCAGAGGTGCGGGCGGCCCGGGCCTGAGAGCACAGCGCTAGGCCCCCGGTTTCGCCCGCCGTTCACGCGCTGGTTGCGTCTGCCGCCACCTCCAAGCCAGAGCACTCATAAACCGGGCTCGCTGCCATGCGCACATTGCGCAACCGGGCGGTTTGCTGGTGGTCTGGATAAAGCGATTGGGCGAAGAAACAAAACAGCAGCGATCGGCGCCGGGCGCCGCTGTGGTTCAGGCTGGCGGCGTGCACCAGGTCGGAGTCGAACACCAGCAGGTCGCCAGCAGAGCCGGCCAGCAGCACGGTGTGCGATTCGTCGTCCAGGTTGAAGGCGGGCTCGCCCGCCGCAGGCCGGTGGGTGCCGGGCACGATGCGGGTGGCGCCGTTGGCGGGGCTGTAGTCGTCGAAAAAAGCCATCACATGCACGGTGTCGCCGGGCCGGCGCAAGGCCATGTCGCGGTGCAGGCGCTGGTGGCCGCAGCCGGGCAGGGGCTCGCGGCCTTCCACTTGCGAGAGAAAAAAGCGCTCGCCAATCAGCTCGCCCACCACGGCCAGCAAGGCGGGCAAGCGGCAGACGGCTTGCACCTGCGGTTCAAGATCGAGCATGGAAAAGCGCCAGCTCGCCTCGCGTGGCACGGGCCAGCCATGGCTGGGCACCACCTGGGCATCAAAGGCTGCGCGCAGCCCGTCGAGCCAGTCGCCGGGAATGGCCTGGCGCAGCAGAGCGTAACCGTCTTGCTGCCACTGCGCGCGTTCGGCGGGCGTGTAGTTCATTGCATCTCCTGAGCAGTGGCCTGGCGGCGGCTGCGCAGTGCAAAACCACTGTACTGATCCAGGCCGCCCAGTCAGGCTGCACAATACAGCGGTTCCGTCATTTTTCCCAGCCTGCCATGCACCAGCCTGACGCCGATTTGTCTTTGATGCACTCTGCCTTGTCCACGGGTTGCGGCTGCGCTGGCGCGCATGGCTCGCGCCGCGGCTTTTTGCAGACCTTGATTGCCAGTGGCGCCTTGGCGGCCAGTGCGCCGGTTTTGGCGCAGGTGGATGTGGGCAAGTCCTCGACCATGCGCAACCTGGTGCCAGCCGAGACGCTGGAGCAAGCAGCCGAGCAGCAATATGCCGAGTTGCTGGCGCAGGCCAAACAACAGGGCGCGCTGGCCCAGCCGGGCAATGCGCAGCTGCAGCGCTTGCAGGCGATTGCGCAGCGCCTGATTCCGCAGGCCCTGGTGTGGAATGAGCGCGCCAAGGGCTGGAAGTGGGAGGTGAACCTGATCGGCAGCCAGCAGATCAACGCCTTTTGCATGCCGGGCGGCAAGATCGTTTTCTATACCGGGCTGATCGACAAGCTCCAACTGAGCGACGACGAGATCGCCATGGTCATGGGCCATGAGATGGCGCATGCGCTGCGCGAGCATTCGCGCGAGCAACTGGCCAAGACGCAGGCCACCAGCCTGGGCATCCGTCTGGGCGCGGCGATTTTTGGCCTGGGCGATATGGGTACGGCCGCCGCCAATCTGGGCGGCAAGCTGCTCACACTCAAGTTCAGCCGCTCAGACGAGACCGACGCCGACCTGGTAGGCCTGGAGCTGGCCGCCCGCGCCGGCTACAACCCGCAAGCCGCCGTGACGCTGTGGCAGAAGATGGGCGAGGCCAATGGCAGCGGCGGCATCGGCTTTCTCTCTACCCACCCTACGGGCCCCAACCGCATCGCCAACCTGCAGGCCAATGTGCCCAAGGTGGAGCGCTTGTACGAGCAGGCGCGCAAGCGCTAAGCCTGGGTTTCAGCGCAGGCTGACCACTGCACTTGCATCGGGTTTTTGCGCGAGAACAGTTTGACGTGTTCGCTGATGGCGTGGCATACGCGGGCCAGGCCTTCTTCGCTGTCGGCCGCGCAATCAAAGTGCAGATGGCTGTCGTCGGCGCGCATGGCGCAAGTTCCCCAAGGGAACTGGGCTTGGCCCTGGTGGGTGTCGTACTGCACGGTGATTTTGCGGCTGAAGTGGTAGCACAGGCGCTGCAGGTAGCGGCTGGCTTCGGGCGTGGCGACAAGGCCGAGGGTCTGTGGCATGGCTGGAGGGTTCAGGTCTGGCTGTGTTGCAAGGACAGGGCAATCGCTTGTTGGAGAGCGGGCAGCATGGCGCTGCCGTGGTCGGCATCGGGGAAGCGCACAAAGCGCAAATCCACGCCTGGCGCGCCGCGTAGGCCGCTGAGCAGTGCGTCGATCCGGTCGTTGCTGCGCCGCTCGCGCGCAATGGCGGCGCGGGCCGGGTCGGCAGATACAGCGGCAGGGACGAGGGCTTCGCGCTCGCCTTGGGTCACCAGCACATGCGTCAGCTGAGCGGCCGCCGCTGAGCCAGCAGCGCTGCGGGTGGCCAGAAACTGCGCCATCTCTTGCAGCACAAAACCGTCGCGCCACCACAGCGAGGGGCTGGCCGCCACATAGTTTTGAAAGCCGCCGGGCCGCGTGAACAGCGCATGCAGCACGCACAGCCCGCCATAGGAATGGCCAAACAGGGTTTGCTGGCTGGCGTTGAGCGGCAGATGGCGGGCCACCAAGGGGCGCACCGTGCACTCGACAAAATCGAGAAAAGCGTCGGCGCCGCCTTCCGGGCGGCCACGCTCGTCGGTCTGCGGGCCGGGGGCGGGCGGTGTGTAGTCGCGGCTGCGGGCTTCCAGGTCCAGCACCTGCTCGCCGGCATAGCCCAGGCCCACAACCACCGGGCCTTGGGCGGGCACGCTCGGGCCGCGCGCAAAGCGGTTGCGCACCAGTTGGGCAGCGGTGGCGAACAGCAGATTGCCGTCCAACACATACAGCACCGGGTAGCCGCCCGCCGGTGGCGGCCCGGGCGGCACGGCGAGCATGATGCGGTGCAGCGGGCCGTCTGGGCCGGCGGCGAGATCGATCTGCCGGGTGCCGGGCAGGGCGACGGGTGGCGCCGCCTCCAGCGTGGGCTGTGCAGGCAGCGCGCTGCAGCCGGGCAGCGCCAAAGCGGCGCAGCAGGCCAGCAGGCTGCGCCGGGTGGGAGCAGGAGCGGGTTGCGCTGCAAGAGACTGAGCAAGATCAGACATGGGGCGGTAAAACTGTGCAGACGGGCTGGTTTTATTGAGAATGATTTGCATTAATTATGTCGCATTGCTAGCATCGCACATCCATTCACTACCCATGTTTGCCGTAGCAACAAAGATGTTTGCCGGCGCAGGGTCTGCCGTCTTCGCCTTTGTTTTTGACCGCCATGCACTCCACAGACCTTGCTCAGCCAGCTGCCGATGCACAGCTGCGTGCGCACCGGTCCGGGCGGCGGGAGCTGCGCCCCGGCCTCAGCCTGCACTGCGAAGACGGCTGCGATTGCGGTGATTTGACGGCGCAGGCCGAGATAGCAGCCGGGCTCCGCCTGGTGGTGCTGCTGGAGGGGCAGGTGGATGTCTCCTACGGCCTCACGCGGGTGGCTTTGTCGCATGCCGGCGCCGGTGCCAGGGCGGCCTTGGTGTCGGTGGCCGAGCCTGAGCAATTTGTGCGCCGCGCCCGTGCGGGCGTGTATTCGCGCCGCATCAGTCTGGGCCTGGCACCGGGCTGGCTGGCGCAGGCGGGCGGCGGGGCACAGGCTGGCGGCACGGAGCTGGAGGGCTTTATCCAGCACCATCTGGCTACGCGTTGCTGGCAGCTGTCGCCGCGAGCGGCGGCGATTGCCGAGCAAATGGTGCACCCGCCGCCACTGGCCCCGCTGCTGCAGCACATGTACCTGGAAAGCCATGCGCTGGACTTGGTGGGCGAGGCACTGGCCAGTTTGTGCCAGACCGAGCCTGTGGCCAGCAATACCGCTTTGCTGCCCCGGGAGCACCAGCGCTTGCGCGAGCTGCAGGCGTTTTTGGCCTCGGGCCAGGCCGACGATCTGTCGCTGGACGCGATTGCGCGCCATGCCGGCATCAACGCCAATACCTTGCAGCGCCAGTTTCGCGCCGTGTATGGCACGACGGTGTTCGAGCAATTGCGCGAGCTGCGCTTGCAGCGCGCGCGCCAGGCGCTGGAGCGCGATGGCCTCACCGTGGGCCAGGCCGCACTGTTGGCGGGCTATACCAGCGCCGCCAACTTTGCCACGGCCTACCGGCGCCGCTTCGGCCTGGCGCCCAAGCTGGCGCGGGGCCGCGTCTAACGGCACTTTTCGCAAACATCTTTGTTGCCCGCGCAAACCCCGGGCGGCGCAGTTGGTGAAAAAATTCTAGTAGTGGTAATGCAAATCATTTGTTTTTAAAGAGGCACTATGTCGACTCAGGCAGGGGAACAGTTGTGGCGCTTGCAGGCCGTTGCGGCGGCAGTGGCGCTGTTGGGCATGCAGGCACTGGCACAGGCGCAGACCGTGGCAGAACAGCAGGCGAAGGAAGAGGCAGCGGTAACGCTGGAGACCGTGAAAGTGGTGGGCACGGCCGAGAGCGCCTGGAAGCAGGCGCCCGGCGTATCGACCGTGACGCGCGAGGACCTGGATGCCCAGCCGAGCAACGATCTGGCCGATGTGCTGCGCCAGCAGCCGGGCGTGAACCTGACCAGCAACTCCTCCAGCGGCCAGCGCGGCAATAACCGCCAGATCGACCTGCGCGGCATGGGGCCGGAGAACACCTTGATCCTGGTCGACGGCAAGCCGGTAAATAGCCGCAGCTCGGTGCGTTATGGCTGGCGCGGCGAGCGCGATACCCGTGGCGACATGAACTGGGTGCCGCAAGAATCGGTCGAGAAAGTCGAAGTGCTGCGTGGCCCGGCGGCAGCGCGCTACGGCAATGGCGCAGCGGGCGGCGTGGTCAACATCATCACCAAGGGCATTCCGGACAAGCTCAGCGGCTCGGCCACCGTCTACTACAACAAGGCCGAGGATTCGCGCGATGGCGATGCAAGCCGCACCAGCTTCTCGCTGGCCGGCCCGATCTCCGAGCAACTGGGCTTTCGCCTGAGCGGCAATGTCGACAAGACCGAAGCGGACGCCTGGGACATCAATAAAGGCCACGCCTCCACCCGCACTGGCATTTACGCCGGCACTTTCCCGGCCGGACGCGAAGGCGTGCGCGACCGCAACCTGGAAGGCAAGCTGAGCCTGAAGCCGGCCGCTGGCCACACCATCGACTTCGATGCATCGTTTGCGCGCCAAGGCAATATCTACGCAGGCGATACGCAAAACACCAACAACTTCACCACCGATGCCAATGGCAACCTGGTGGCCACCTCGCAGCGCGTGCTCGATGCTCTGGGCACCGAGACCAACCGCATGTACCGCTCGAGCTATGCGCTCACGCACAAAGGTCAGTACGACTTTGGCAGCTCCACCGCCTATGTGCAGTACGAAAGCACGCGCAATACGCGCATGAACGAAGGCCTGGCCGGCGGCACCGAAGGCTTGTTCGCCAGCGACAGCTTTGGCACCAGCAAGCTTGATATCCTCACTCTGCATGGCGAAGCCAGCGCGCGGGGCCAATGGGGCTCGCTTAACCACATGCTGACCGTGGGCGCCGAGTGGGTGGAGCAAAAGCTCGACGACAATAACTCCGTCTCGCAAACCACGACCGAGGCCGGCAGCGTGGCCGGCATCGACAACACGGGCCGCAGCGGCAAGATCTCGTCGCGCATTGCCTCGCTCTTTGTCGAGGACAACATCGAGCTGACACCGCAAACCTTGCTGACGCCGGGCGTACGCTTTGACCACCACAGCCTGGTGGGCACCAACTGGAGCCCGTCGCTGAACCTGTCGCACTATCTGAGCGAGCGCTGGACGGTGAAGGCCGGCGTGGCCCGCGCCTACAAAGCGCCCAATCTGTACCAGCTCAACCCCAACTACCTGCTGTACAGCCGCGGCATCGGTTGCTACGGCGCCGGCGGCGCCTGCTACCTGCAGGGCAACGCCGAGCTGAAGGCCGAGACCAGCATCAACAAAGAGCTGGGCCTGGAATACGCTGACGACAAATTGCTGGCCGGTGTGACCCTGTTCCACAACGACTACCGCAACAAGATCGACGCCGGCCTGACGCCCATTGGCAATGCCACTGGCGGCACGGGCGCGTATGCGAATGCCGATGTCTTTACCTGGACCAATGTGCCCAAGGCCGTAGTCTCGGGTATCGAGGGCACGTTCAACATCAAGCTGACGCCTGCGGTGCGCCTGAGCAACAACCTCACCTACATGGTGCAGAGCAAGAACAAGACCACCGGCGAGCAGTTGTCGATCATCCCCAAGTTCACGCTGAACTCGGGCATTGACTGGCAGGCCACCAGCAAGCTGGCACTGCGCAGCAACGTTACCTGGTATGGCGGTCAAAAGCCCAACAAGCTCGATTACCAGGGCCTGCCGCTGACCGGCGAGGAAACCCGCCGCCTCGCGCCTTACGCGCTGGTGGGCGTGGGCGGCAGCTACCAGATCAGCAAGGACATGAGCTTTACCGCTGGCATCAAGAACCTGTTCGACAAACGCCTCTACCGCATGGGCAATGCCGTGGGCGTGAACAACCCGCGCACCATCTACGGCGCGGGCGCTGCCACTTACAACGAGCCCGGTCGCTCGTTCTACGCCTCGCTGACGGCCAAGTTCTAAGCCTAGAACCAAAGCAAACGCCCCGCCTTGCATCACTGCAGCGCGGGGCGTTTTTGTTGGCGTGCGGGCTGTTTGATCAGGTCCCACCCACGTAGGGATTCATCTTGCGTTCGCGGCCGAAGGTGCTCTCCGGGCCATGGCCGGGGATGAACACGGTCTGGTCGCCCATGGGCCACAGGCGCTGGGTGATGGAGTCGATCAGCTGCTGGTGGTTGCCCTGCGGAAAATCGGTGCGGCCAATGCTGCCGGCAAACAGCACATCGCCCACAAAAGCGCGGTCGATCTGCGGTGCGTGGAAAACCACGTGGCCGGGCGTGTGGCCAGGGCAGTGGCGCACGTTCAGCGTCTCCTGGCCAATCTGCACGGTGTCGCCGTCGTGCAGCCAGCGCGTGGGCACAAACTGCAGCGCAGGCGGAAAGCCGAACATCTGGCTTTGCTGCGGCAGGCCGTCAATCCAGAACTGGTCGCCCTCCTGCGGGCCGATGATCGGCAGCCCCAGCTTTTGCGCCAGCTCGCCGGTGCCGCCGGCGTGGTCGATATGCGCGTGCGTCAGCCAGATGGCCTTGAGCTGCAGGCCCAGGCGCTGCGCCTCGGCCAGCAGAACATCGAGATCGCCGCCGGGGTCGATCACCGCGGCATCCATGGTCTGGTCGCACCACACCAGCGAGCAGTTTTGCTGGAACTGGGTGACGGGAACGGTGTGGTAGTGGAGCATGCTTTTATTTTGATAGCGGATGGCCTAGGCCAGAAGACGTAGCCAGACCAAGAAGTGAAAAACGGGTGCAAGCCCCAGGGCTTGATCTGGCCCAGGTTTGTTGCGGTGGGCACAGACGCCCATAGCCCAAAAGCAGGCGCCATGTTACAACGTGTGCAAGCGGCGCAAGCGCTGCACCCGATTTGAAACTAGGAGACCTGTGATGCAAACCAACCCAAGCCCCATGCCGCAAGGCGGGGCTACTGATAACAGCAATGCACCGTCGCGCGCCGCCCAGCGTATTGGCGTGCCCAAAGAAACATTCCCGCTGGAAAAGCGCGTCGCCACCGTGCCCGATGTGGTGGAAAAGCTCATCAAGCTGGGTTTTTCGGTGGTGGTGGAAGCGGGTGCCGGCGAAGCCTCGAATTTCAGCGACGAGAGCTACCGCGCCGCAGGTGCCGAGGTGCTGCCCGATGCGGCAGCCGTCTGGGCCGCGGCGGACATCATCTTCAAGGTGCGCCCACCCACGCCCGAAGAGGTGGCGCAGATGCGCGCCGGCCAGGTGCTGATCGACTTCATTTGGCCGGCACAGAACCCAGAGCTGATGCAGCAACTGGCTGCCAAGCAGGTGACGGTGTTGGCGATCGACGCGTTGCCGCGTACCTTGAGCCGCGCGCAGAAGATGGACGCGCTCACCTCGATGGCGGGCGTCTCCGGCTACCGCGCAGTGATCGAGGCCGCCAACGCCTTTGGCCGCTATTTCAACGGCCAGATCACGGCAGCGGGCAAGGTGCCGCCGGCCAAGGTATTTATTGCAGGCGCGGGCGTGGCCGGCTTGTCGGCCATTGGCACGGCGGCCAGCTTGGGCGCGATTGTGCGCGCCAACGATACGCGCGCCGAAGTGGCTGACCAAGTCACCTCGCTGGGCGGCGAGTTCGTCAAGGTCGATTACGAAGAAGAAGGCTCGGGCGGCGGCGGTTACGCCAAGGTCATGAGCGAAGGCTTTCAGGCCGCGCAGCGCCAGATGTATGCGCAGCAGGCCAAAGACGCGGACATCATCATCACCACCGCGCTGATTCCGGGCAAACCCGCGCCCAAGCTGATCACCGCCGAGATGGTACAGAGCATGAAGCCCGGCAGCGTGATCGTCGACATGGCGGCCGAGCAGGGCGGCAACTGCGAGCTGACGGTGCCAGGCGAGGCGGTGGTGCGCCATGGCGTCACCATCATCGGCTATACCGATCTGGCATCGCGCCTGGCCAAGCAGTCGTCCACGCTGTACGCCACCAATCTGCTGCGCCTGAGCGAAGAGCTGTGCAAGGCCAAAGATGGCGTGGCGGTGGTGAATATGGAAGACGATGCCATTCGTGGCCTCACTGTCATCAAAGACGGCGCCGTCACCTGGCCTGCGCCGCCACTGGCGCAAGTGGCCAAGCCCGCGCCAAAGGCAGCAGCCGCGCCTGTGGAGCAGAAGAAGGGCGGCCATGGTCATGGTTCCAGCGGCCCGCTGCCAGCCAAGACGCTGGCCATCATTTTTGCTGTTGCGGCCGTGGCTTTCTGGTTTATCGGCGCTTATGCGCCAGCGGCCTTCCTGGGCCACTTCACGGTGTTCATCCTGGCCTGCTTTATTGGCTACATGGTGGTGTGGAACGTGACGCCGGCTTTGCACACGCCGCTGATGAGCGTGACCAACGCCATCTCCAGCATCATCGCCATTGGCGCGCTGGTGCAGATTGCGCCGCCCGGCACAGCAGGCACAGGGCGGCCCGATGAGCTGATTCGCTGGCTGGCCTTTGCCGCGATTGTGCTCACGGCTGTCAACATGTTTGGCGGCTTTGCCGTCACGCGCCGCATGCTGGCCATGTTCCAGAAATAAGAAGAACGAGAAGAGAGAAACACCATGTCCCAAAGTCTCGCAACCGTGGCCTATCTGGGGGCCGCTATTTTGTTCATTCTCAGCCTGGGTGGCCTGTCCAACCCAGAGACTTCACGCCGCGGCAATCTGTTCGGCATGGTCGGCATGGCCTTGGCCGTGCTGGCAACCGTGTTTGGCCCGCGCGTCGGCGCATCAGGCGTCGCCTGGATCGTGGGCGCGCTGGTCATTGGCGGCGGCATTGGCCTGTATGCGGCCAAGGTCGTGAAGATGACGCAGATGCCCGAGCTGGTGGCGCTGATGCACAGCCTGGTGGGCCTGGCGGCCTGTCTGGTCGGCTTTGCCAGCTATGTCGATACTTCGGCCCCGCTGCAAGGCGCTGAAAAGCTGATCCACGAAGTGGAAATTTATGTCGGCATCTTGATTGGTGCAGTCACTTTCTCGGGCTCGCTCATTGCCTTTGGCAAGCTCAACGGCAAGATCGGCGGCAAGCCGCTGTTGCTGCCCGGCCGCCACTGGCTCAACCTGGTGGCGCTGCTGGTGGTGATCTGGTTCGGCCGCGAATTCATCCGTGCCGAAACCGTGCAACAAGGCATGTTGCCGCTGCTCGTGATGACTGTGATCGCCCTGCTGTTTGGCGTGCACATGGTGATGGCCATTGGCGGTGCCGACATGCCGGTGGTGGTCTCCATGCTCAACAGCTACTCGGGCTGGGCGGCGGCCGCCACCGGCTTCATGCTGAGCAATGATTTGCTGATCGTGACCGGCGCGCTGGTGGGCTCGTCCGGCGCCATCCTGAGCTACATCATGTGCCAGGCCATGAACCGCAATTTCATCAGCGTGATTGCCGGTGGCTTTGGCTCGGGCGCTCCCAGCAAAAAGGCCGAAGGCGCGGCGGCCGAGCCGCAAGGCGAGGTAACGCCGGTGAGCGCGGCCGAAACCGCAGAGCTGCTGCGCGATGCCAAGAGCGTGGTCATCGTGCCCGGCTACGGCATGGCCGTGGCGCAGGCCCAGCACACGGTCAACGAAATCACCAAGACCTTGCGCGACAAGGGCGTGAACGTGCGCTTTGCCATCCACCCGGTGGCCGGCCGCATGCCTGGCCACATGAACGTGTTGTTGGCCGAGGCCAAGGTGCCGTACGACATCGTGATGGAGATGGACGAGATCAACGACGACTTCCCGGACACCGATGTGGCCATGGTCATCGGCGCCAACGACATCGTCAACCCGGCCGCACAGAACGACCCGGACAGCCCGATCGCCGGCATGCCGGTGCTCGAAGTGTGGAAGGCCAAGCAGTCGATCGTGATGAAGCGCTCCATGGCTTCGGGCTACGCCGGTGTGGACAACCCGCTGTTCTACAACGAGAACAACCGCATGTTGTTTGGCGACGCCAAGAAGATGCTCGACGAAGTGCTGGTGGCCTTGAAGAGCTGATTCGTTGCCGCTCAAAAAACAAGCGCCTGTGGCTTGCGTCACAGGCGCTTTTTTCATGGCTTTGGCAGGGAAAGCAGCCGCTGGTGCTACCTTGATTCAAAGCAGCTTGCTATTTAATTTATAGCGATTTTTTCTGATGGAAAAAACGTTCAGCGGTACCAGTCTGCTGCCGAATTCGTGCTGGGAAAAACCGCCGCCCGGCATTTGCCGCTTTCGCTGGAGTTGGCATAGTAGTTGTAGGCGTAGGCCATTTCCGTGCCATCGCGGCAAGGCTGGCCGCCATACAGGCGCGCATAGGTGGCGCGCACGCCGCTGCTGGAGCGGTAGCTGTCTTCGGCTTTGAACACCAGTTTGCCGTCTGCCGCCTGGATGCGCAAAACGCCGTACGAGGCGTTGCGCGGCGTGTAGTAGTCGACCAGCATGTCGCGCCCTTGCGAGCCCAGCTGCGAGATGATGAGAAAGTTGGCGCGTTGCTCGGCCACCAACTGCTCTTGGGTCAGCACGCGCATGCCGGGCACGGACGTCAGCCGGGGCGCCAGCTGCAAGCCCTTGCCCTCCAGCAACACGATCACCGCGTCATTGGGCGGCGCCGAGCGTGTGGGGCCGGCCAGCAGCAACTTTTGAAAGCGCTGCATGGCCAGGGCCTCGACCAGCTCTTGCGTGCTGTATTCCACCGCGTCCCTGGCCTGGGCGGCCGCGCAGCCCATGGCGACGCTGATCAGCAAGACGGCGGCCGTGGGGCTGCGGCTGCCAAGAGTGCGATGGGGCATGCGAGCGTCCTTTCTGGCTGGGCAGGTGCAGCGGCTTGGGCCTTTACAGCTGGAAGTCGTAATCGATGGTGATTGGCGCGTGGTCGCTGAACTTCTGGTCTTTGTAGATGTGCTCTTTGCGGGCGAGCGCGGCAATGGCCGGCGTGGCCAGGTGGTAATCCAGACGCCAGCCCACGTTGTTGGCGTAGGCCTGGCCGCGGTTGCTCCACCAGGTGTAGCAAGCGTCGGTGGTGTCGGGTTGCAGCACGCGGTAGACGTCGACCAGGCCGCCGGTTTCCACTTCCTTTTCCAGAATCTTGGTCATCCAGGCACGCTCTTCGGGCAGAAAGCCGCTGTTCTTCTGGTTGCTGCGCCAGTTCTTGATGTCGGCATTGGTGTGGGCAATGTTCACATCGCCGCACAAAATCAGCTCACGCTCGCTGCGCAGGCGCATCAGCTGCGGGTGCAGCTCGGCCAGAAAACGGTACTTGGCGGCCTGGCGCTCCTCGCCCGAGCTGCCGCTGGGGAAGTAGCAGCTGATGATCGACAGCTTGCGCTGCGGCGTGTCAAAGCGCAGCTCGACGTAGCGGCCCTCGGCATCGAACTCATTGGGCGAGAAACCAATCACCACATCGCTGGGTTCGTTCCGGGTGTAGACGCCCACGCCCGAGTAGCCCTTTTTCTGCGCAAACTGGAAATAGCCCCGCATGCCGTCGATGACGTCGAACTTATCCAGCATATCCGCTTGCTGTGCCTTGATTTCTTGCACGCAAATACAATCGGGCCGGGTCGCTTCGATCCAGGGAATCACGCCCTTGGTGGCGGCAGAGCGGATACCGTTGAGGTTGAGGCTGGTTAATTTGAACAAGGATTGGGTCATGGTGGATAGTCTCCCACAGTCGGCCGCTGGCACGCAGCTGGCGCAGGATTTTGTACGTTTTGCCGTTGAAGCCGGCGTGCTGCGGTTTGGTGAGTTCAAGACCAAGGCCGGTCGCATGAGCCCGTATTTCTTCAATGCCGGCCTGTTCGACGATGGCGCCAAGATGGCCCGCCTGGCCGAATTCTATGCAAAAGCCTTGTTGGCCAGCGGTATCGAATTCGACATGGTTTTCGGCCCGGCCTATAAAGGTATTCCGCTGGCGGCCACGGTGGCGGTGGAGCTTTCGCGCCACGGCAAGAACGTGCCCTTTGCCTACAACCGCAAAGAAGCCAAGGACCACGGCGAAGGCGGCACCTTGGTGGGCGCGCCCCTCAAGGGCCGGGTGTTGATTGTTGACGATGTCATGTCGGCCGGCACGGCGGCGCGCGAATCGATCGCCTTGATCCGCAGTGCAGGCGCTACGCCACACGCGATGGCGATTGCGTTGGACAGACAGGAGAAAGCCACCGAGAATGGCCAAGACGTTCCCCATAGCGCGGTTCAATACGTGCGCGACCATTTGGGGTTGCAAGTCGCAGCGATCGCCAAGCTCGATGACCTGCTGGCCTTTTTGGGCCAGGGCAGTGCAGCGGGCGAGATGCGCGAGCACCACACCAAGGTGCTGGCGTATCGCGAACGCTACGGCGTCAGTGATTGATAGCTAGAATTTGCTAGCATCAGCTTTGTCTAAAGGATGGATGCATGCGTAAGGAATTGTATGTGGTGGCTTCGGTTGTGGCGGTGCTGTGCACCGCTGGCACTGGCCATGCGCAGCAATCCGCACCCAAGGCGGTGTATAGCTGTGTGGATGCGAACGGGCGTCGCCTGACGGCCGATCGCCCGATCGATGCCTGCCTGGACCGCGAGCAGCGCGTGACCATGCCTGGCGGCGCGGTGCGCACGGTCGGGCCCACCATTTCTGAGAAAGAGCGTGCTGAGCAGGCTGCCCAAGCTCGGCGCGAAGCCGAAGAGCGCTACCGCGCCAACGACGGCAAGCGCCGCGAGCGGGCGCTGGCGGTGCGCTTCCCCAACAAGGCCGCGCACGAGGCTGAGCGCGCCGACGCGTTGGAATCGCTCGAAGGCCAGATCAAGATCATGCAGCAGCGCAAGCTCTCGCTGATGGAAGAGCGCAAGAAGATCGACCAGGAAATGGAGTTCTACACCAAGGACCCCAGCAAAGCCCCGCCGGCCCTGCAATCGCGCCTGAAATACAGCCGCGAGGAGATCAAGGACGTGGACGAGCAGATCGGCTCGATCGGCGACGAAATCAAGCGCACCAACAAGCGCTTTGACGACGAAGCAGCCATGCTCAAACAGTACTGGACCCCAGTGTCCGCCAGCAAATAACCATGGCCAACTTGCCAGCGGGCCTGACAAAGGCCGAAGACGGTGTGGTGCGCTGCAACTGGTGCATGGCCACCGCGCACTACCAGCACTACCACGACCATGAATGGGGCTTTCCGGTGCACGACGAGCGGCGCCTGTTCGAGAAAATCTGCCTCGAAGGTTTTCAGGCCGGGCTGAGCTGGCTCACCATCTTGAACAAGCGCGAAGGCTTTCGCGCTGCCTTCGCCAACTTTGAGGCCGCCCAGGTGGCCGCCTTTGGCCCCGACGATGTGGCGCGCCTGCTGGCCGACCCTGGCATCGTGCGCCACCGCGGCAAGATCGAAGCCGTTATCAACAACGCCCAGCGCCTGTTGGAGCTGCAGCGCGAGTGTGGCAGCTTTGATGCCTATTTGTGGCGCTTTGCACCCGCCAAGAGCAGCCGGCCGAGCAAGGTCACCTTGGAGTCGGTGCGCGAGATGGGCGTGCCGCCCGAGGCACATGCCTTGTCCAAAGACCTGAAAAAGCGCGGCTGGAAGTTTGTCGGGCCCACCACCATGTACGCCTTCATGCAAGCCATGGGCATGGTCAACGACCACCTCCACGGCTGCCACCTGGCGTCATCGGGCAAAAAATAGGTTCATGACGGATTTCGAGGGATGCCAGAGGTGTGACGAAATCCACAGCGATGCTTTTTTTGGAAGTCTTCGTATTGAGGTGGCGGCAGAGGCGCTTATGCTTTGTTGCGATGGCTGGCCGTACCCAGGTACTGTCTGCGCCATCGACGTCGCGCCTAAGCGCCTCTGACACCATTGTGGTGAGCGATTCCAGCGCCCGCTTTTCTGCGAGCTGGTGCTGTTCGAGAATTGTCTTCACCGGGAATCCGTGAAGAGGCTTTTTTACAGTGGCGGCAGCTCATCCACCAGCAAGGAATAGCGCTGTAGCGACACATAGCGCGAGCCGCGCTTGCTGCAGTCGCGCAGCAGGCCTTCGTGGGTGAAACCGGCCTTGGCGAGCAACTGGGTGGAGGCAGTGTTCTCTGGCTCCACGTGCGCAACCACGCTGTGCAGCGCCAAACGCTTGAAAGCGCCCGGCAGCCACAGCGGCAAAGCGGTGCGCATGATGCCCTGGCCCCAGTATTCGGGCAGCAGCCAATAACCCAGCTCGGCGCTGTCGCCATCGTCATCGCGGTCGTACACGCCAATGCCGCCCACCACCTTGCGCTGCACGGTGATGGCTTGCCACCAGCCGGATTTGTCGCGGGCCAGGTCGCGGTACCAGTCGAGCTGCTCGCGCGCTACTGCATGGGCATTGGGGTGGGTGGTTTCCAGACCGTAGAACTGCGTCACGCGCTTGTCGCCCATGGCCTGGGCGACCACCGGCTGGTCGGTGTGCAGAAAATCACGGAAAAGCAAAGAAGGGCAAGCGTTGGACATGGCCCAAGCGTAGCAGCTTTGTGGCGGGTGTCAGCGCATGGGGCAGGACAAAAAACAAGCTGGCAGCGCCTGCTCAACAAGCGCTGCCAGCTGGAGTTTTGGGTTGCAGCGGTTTACTGCAGGGCTTGCCAGCGCAATGGCTCGGTGGCGTTGACTTCGCGGATGCCCAGCAGCGCGGCATTGCGGTGCAGCAGGGCCTCGAACTGATCACGGCTGGCGGCTATCTGGTCGGCCGCGCCGTCCCAGTAATCGGCGGCCACCTGGGCGGCGGTGAAATCGCTGTGGGCAAACTTTTGCACAATATTGCGCAGCTTGTCGAGATTGATGCTGTGGATGTCGGTCATGGCGAGCCTCCTGAAAACCATGCTCTCCATGGTTGGCGCAAACGCAAGGGCTGTCAATCGGCAAAAGTCAGCAATCGGACGCCATCTTTCAGACCTTGCGCCCAACGGCCGCCAGCAGGCGCGCCACCAGCAGCGCCGCTATCCAGGCAATGCCGCCTATCCACAGCGGTATGGTCACATAGCTGCTGGCGCGCGCCCATTGCGAGAACTCGTCGAGCCCCTGCAGCGGCCACAAGGCCAAGGCGCCCGCAAACAAGCCCCACAAGCAGGCAAACAGCGCAAAGCCCAGCGCAATCTGGCGTGGTGCGGTGCTACCAGTTTGTGCCTGAGCCCGGCGCCACAGCCAGAACACGGCGGCCAGCACCAGGGCGGCAGATACCAAGGCTGCCGTCGGCCACCACAGCGGCAAGGGCAACCAGGAGAGGTTCCAGCTGTTCATCGGTGCAGGCGCTTTATTCCTTGTTGCACAGCATTTCGTCGGCCAGGCTGCCCACCTGCACGCGCATGTTTTTGCCTTGGCGGGCTTGCAGCGTCCAGGTGTCGCTCAGGTCTTCGGGCACCAGGTCTTTGTCGTTGATGAGCTCGGGGTGCTTTTGTGTGGAGCGGTCTTGCTTGACGACCTCGGGCACGATCAAGGTGATGGTGTCGCCCTCCAGGCGCCAATGGCCGTTGCCTTGCACCACAAAGCTGTATTGCTGCTGGGTGCTGGGCAGCTCGTACACCAGGTAGGCCTGGGCTTTGAGCGTGCCGTCGGGGTTGAACTGGTCGGTATAGGTAAAGCTGGCCTGGTCTTGGCCCATCTGGATCTGGAAACGGCACTCCCAGGTGCCGTGCAGATCTTCCGCCTGCAGCTGTACAGGCTTGGCGGCTTGGGCCGCACTGGCGGCTGCCGTGGCTTTGGGCGCTGGCTCGGCCTCTTTCTTGCCAAACGGCCAAAGGCTGGAGCAGGCCGTGAGCGCTGGCAGGGCGAGCAGGTAAACAAGCGGGCGGAGCAGGGTGGTCAAGGGCATGGCTGGCACTCTAGCAAAAAAGCGGAGCAGGCCCGTTGGGCCCACTGCCGCCGGTGATGAGCCGCAAACGCGGCTGGGCCGTATCAGCCCAGCGTCGGGTAATCGGTATAGCCGTGTTCGCTGCCGCCGTAGAAGGTGCTGCTGTCGCCAGCATTGAGCGCGGCGTTTTTGCGCAGGCGCTCGACCAGATCGGGGTTGGCGATGAAGGCGCGGCCAAAGGCCACCACATCGGCCCAGCCGCTGGCCACGGCTTCTTCGGCGCTGGCGCGGGTGTAGCCGTTGTTCACCATCCAGGCGGCTTTGCCGCCGGCGTTGCGGTAGGCCGATTTGAAATCCGGGTAGTCAAACGGGCGGCCTTCCACTTCGCGCGGGCCGCCGGTGGCGCCCTCGATCACGTGGATAAAGGCCAGGCCCAGCGGTGCCAGCTGGCGTGCCAGGTATTCGAACAGCGATTGCGCATCGCTGTCCTCAATGCCGTTGGCTGGCGTGACGGGCGAGAGGCGAATGCCCACCTTGCCAGCGCCCACCGCATCGACCACCGCGCGTACCACCTCCAGCGTCAGGCGGCAGCGGTTCTCGATAGAGCCGCCGTACATGTCGGTGCGGGCATTGGCGCCGGTTTTCATGAACTGGTCGAGCAAATAGCCGTTGGCCGCGTGGATTTCCACCGCATCAAAGCCCGCTGATTCGACCGCGTTGCGTGCTGCGGTGGCGTAGCTGTGCACAATGCCGGGCAGCTCGTCGGCGCGCAGCGCACGCGGTTGCGTGGTGGGCACGAACTGGCCCTTGCCGCTGGCCGGGTCGATCAGGTAAGTGCGCGTTTGCGCGGTAATGTCCGACGGCCCCACGGGCGCTTGCAGCTGGGGCTGCAGCAGCTCGTGCGAGACGCGGCCCACGTGCCACAGCTGGCAGGCAATCTTGCCGCCCTTGGCGTGCACGGCATCGGTCACTTTTTTCCAGCCTTCGATCTGGTCTTCGCCATACAGGCCGGGCACGTCGGAATAGCCCTGGCCCTGGTGGCTGATGGCCGTGCCTTCGGTGATCAGCAGGCCGGCCGTGGCGCGCTGCGCATAGTAGGTGGCGGTAAGCGGCAAGGGCACAGCGTTGGGCGAGCGGTTGCGCGTGAGCGGTGCCATCGCGATGCGGTTGCTCAGCGCCAGATCGCCAACACGGACGGCATCGAACAGGCTATGGGCTCGGGATTCGGACATGGGAAAACACTCCAGGCAAAAGGCAATAAACAGTTTTACCACGGGTGCAAAAAGGCTGCCGGGCTGGTGTTAAGTGGTGCTGAAAGCTATCAAATAAATAGCTGTAAACAATGATTCATTGCGCTCTGCAGCAGGGCGTGACTTGGGTCATGGTTCAATTCAACCCGACACGCTGTAATGAAAAGCTTTTGCCGCCATGATCGTCTGCAGTGCCATGCGCACCGCATGGCGGCATGACCGAGGGGAATCTATGGCCAAGACATCGCTGGATAAATCGAAGATCAAGTTTTTGCTGCTGGAAGGCATTCACCCGTCTGCGCTGCAAGTGCTGCACAACGCGGGCTACACCAATGTCGAGGCGCTGACCGGCGCGCTCGACGGCGAAGAGCTGAAGAAGAAAATCGCCGATGTGCACTTTGTTGGCATCCGCTCGCGCACCCAGCTCACTGCCGATGTTTTTGCCGCTGCGCACAAGCTGGTAGCCGTAGGCTGCTTTTGCATTGGTACCAACCAGGTCGATCTGGGCGCTGCCCGCGAGCGCGGTGTGGTGGTGTTCAACGCGCCGTTTTCCAACACGCGCTCGGTCGCCGAGCTGGTGCTGGGCGAGGCGATCTTGCTGCTGCGCGGCATTCCGGAAAAGAACGCTGTCGCCCACCGGGGCGGCTGGAAGAAGAGCGCTGACAACTCCTTCGAGATTCGCGGCAAGACGCTCGGCATTGTTGGCTACGGCTCCATCGGTACGCAGCTGTCGGTGCTGGCAGAAGGCCTGGGCATGAAGGTCGTCTTCCACGATGTGGTGACCAAGCTGCCGCTGGGCAATGCGCACCAGGCCGCCAACCTGAACGAGCTGCTGGGCCAGGCCGACATCGTCACCCTGCACGTGCCCGAGCTGGCTTCCACCCACAACATGTTGGGCGCAGCGCAGATCGCGGCGATGAAGCCTGGCAGCATTCTGATCAACGCCTCGCGCGGCACCGTCGTCGATATCGACGCGCTGGCCGAAGCGCTGCGTGCCGGCAAGCTGCTGGGCGCAGCGATCGACGTGTTCCCCAAAGAGCCCAAGAGCAACAAGGACGAGTTTCTCTCGCCCCTGCGCGGCATGGACAACGTCATCCTCACGCCGCACATCGGCGGTTCGACCATGGAGGCGCAGGCCAACATCGGCCTGGAAGTGGCAGAAAAACTGGTCAAGTACAGCGACAACGGCACCACCACATCGGCCGTCAACTTCCCCGAAGTGGCGCTGCCCGAGCACCCCGGCCACAACCGCATCCTGCACGTGCACGAAAACCGCCCCGGCATTCTCTCGGCCATCAACCAGGTGTTTGCCGACAACGGCATCAATGTGGCCGGCCAGTACCTGCGCACCGACGAGAAGGTCGGCTATGTGGTGATCGACATCGACGCGCAGTCGTCGGCACTGGCACTGGAAAAGCTGTCGAAGATTCCCGGCACCATCCGTTGCCGGGTGTTGTTTTAAGCGCTGGTTGGCAGCGCGTAGCAAAGGGGCGTAGGCCCCTTTTTTGCGGGTCTGTTTTTCAATTGGCGCTGCTGGGCTTTTGCATGCTGCAGCTGGCCGGGTCTCGCCCCGGCGGGCGACCGACTTTCTTGCTACACGGCAAGAAAGTCGGCAAAGAAACGTGCCCTGCATCCATCGACCCCGAAAGCTTCGCAAAGCGAATCTTTCGGGGCAACCTGCGCTCGGAGAAAACGGCGGCGTGCGTCATAACTCGCTCCGCGCCAAGGCGCTGCGCTCAAACAGATGACGCAAGTCAGAGCACGAAGTTTGGCTGTCCTGCGGCAGCCAAACCGCCGCCGTTTTCTCCGATCGCAGGCGCTGGCTGAAAGGGTGGGGGAGGAACAGCCAACAGCCAACGGCCTGCGAGACCCGGCCAGCTGCAGCCAGCAAAAAACACCAACGCCAGTTAGAAAACAGCTCCGCAGTTAACGCGAAATTTGCAGATATCCGCAATCTGCAAATTCCGTATATCCATGCGCGAATTGCTTCGTTGGCGGCGCGCTGCTGCGTTCTTAGCATGAACTCCTCACTGACAACACCAAGCCCGAGGAGTAGCACCGATGAACGCCGTTACCGACGCCCGCCACCTGTCCAACCCAGCCGATGCCGCAGCATCCGGCTTGCAGATCGAGCCATTGGCTGGCCGCATTGGGGCGGCGGTTTTCGGCGTGCAATTGGGGGGCGATTTGTCGCCAACCCTGTTTGCGCAGATCAAGGCTGCGTTGTTGAAACACCGCGTGCTGTTCTTTCGTGGCCAGCAGCATTTGAGCGACAGCTCGCACCAGGCCTTTGGCCGTTTGTTTGGCGAGATTGAGCCGCACCCAACGGTGCCTGCGCCCGATGGCACCGCGTTTTTGGAGCTGAACTCGCAACACGGCGGCCGTGCTGATTCCTGGCATACCGATGTCACCTTCAAGGCCGCGTATCCGCAGGTTTGCGTGTTGCGTGCCGTCACCTTGCCCGGCCATGGTGGCGACACTGTTTGGGCCAATACCGTGGCCGCTTACGAAGGTTTGCCCGAGCCTCTGAAACTGCTGGCCGAGCAGCTGTGGGCCGTGCATGGCAACGATTACGACTATGCGGAAAACTTCCGCCAGAACGCAGCCAGCGACAGCGAAACCGCCGGCCGCGCCAGCTACCGCAAGATCTTCACGCGCAAGACCATCGAGGCCGAGCAACCGCTGGTGCATGTGCATCCGGAAACGGGCGAAAAAGCCTTGCTGCTGGGCCACTTTGCCAAGCGCATCAAAGGTCTGCGCAGCAGCGAATCGGCGGCGCTGCTGCAGCTGTTCAACGAGCGCATCATCCGCCTCGAAAACACCGTGCGCTGGTCTTGGCAAGAAGGCGATGTGGCCGTGTGGGACAACCGCGCCACGCAGCATTACGCCATCAACGATTACGGCGATGCGCACCGCGTGATGCGCCGCGTCACCGTCAGCGGCACCACTGCTACCAGCGTCGATGGTCGCAGCAGCGTCGACATCACGGCTGCTGATCCCGTAGCGGCCTGAACCCCATCCCACCGCGCTTGCCGGGCAGGCGCGGGTACCAGAAGAATTTTCCGACCATGACCCGAACCACCTACCACTACGAAGGCGGCGTGCTTGTGCCGCGCCGCAAGCTGCTGCTGTCGGCTCTGGCCGCCGGTGCCGGCGCCACGCTGGGTTTCCCGGCGCTGGGCAATAACAAGCCGCTCAAGGGCGTCACGCTCAATGCCTCGCTGTTCAGCACTGCGTATTCCAAACAGTTGCGTCCTTTGATCCCGGAGTTTGAAGAGGCTACCGGTGCCAAAATCAACTTTGACACGCCCAGTTTCCCGGTCTACAACCAGCGCACCGATCTGGAGCTGTCCACCAAGGGCTCGGCTTTTGACGCGGTGAATGTGACCTTCATCTACTCCAGCCGCTGGATCAACTCCGGCTGGCTCACGCCGCTGGACGACTACCTGCGCGACCCGAGCAAAACCCCGGCCAGCTTTGATGCGCAAGACTTTTTGCCCGGCGCGCTGGCGCCCGAAAAAGGCTCGGACGGCAAGCTCTACGGCCTGCCCTGGCTGGCCGAAGTGATGCTGGCTGCGGCGCCGCGCTTTGATCTGTGGCAGCGCGAAGGCCTGGGCCTGCCCGGCACCACCGATGCGCTGCTGGCCTCGGTACAAAAGCTCAACCGCAAAGAGCGCGCGGCCGGCTTTGTGGCCGAGAACCATTACGGCTGGACTTTCATCCCGTTTCTGCAAGCCTTTGGTGGCGATGTTTTCCGCAAGGCGCCGCACGATCTGTACCCCGCGCTGGACACGCCGCAGGCCATTGCCGCAGCCGATTACTTTGCGCGTCTGCTGCGCGAGTTCGGCCCCGATGGCGTGGTGTCGTTCACGCCCGACCAGGCCTTGCAATCGCTCAAAACCGGGCGCGGCCATTACGGCGTGCAAGGCCAGGTGTATCTGGCCCAGCTGGCCGACAAAGAAGGCGGCAAGTTTGCCGGCACCACCGCCTGGGGCCATGTGCCAGCCGGGCCGGCGGGGCGCTTTCCCGGCACGGCCGTGCATGGCTGGGGCATTCCGGTGGGCAGCAAGAACAAGGATGCGGCCTGGCAGTTCATCAGCTGGGCCACGTCCAAAGCCACTTTGCAAAGGGTGGTGGCCGACGGCTACAGCGCGCCCACGCGGCGCTCCAACCTGGAGTCGGCGGCCTACCAGCAGCGCATGCGCGTCAATGGTTATGACCTGGGCAAGCTGGTGTCCGAGGGCTTGGACCTGGCGGCCAAGCAAGGCCATATGGCTTACCGCACGGTGGCCCCGTATCCGCAGGTCGATCAGCAGATCGACAAGGCGATTGCCCTGATCGTCAGCGGCCAGAGCACACCCGAGCAAGCCATGAAGCAGGCACAGGCCGGCTCGTTGGCCGAGCTACGCCGCGCTGGCGTGGCTGTGTAAGGAGGGCTGCGCATGCCACCCACCGCATCTTGGGCCGGCCAGCCAGCGCTGGAGGCTGGCTTGGCGCGTGTGCCAGCGCCCAGCAAGCCGGTTGCGCCAAGTGCAGCAGCAGTGCCGCCGGCACAGCACGCGCGCTCCTGGCAACGCGAGGCCTCGCGCGCCTACGGCTGGGGGCTCGCGCCAGCCCTGGTGGTGTTGGGCGCCATCACTTTGCTGCCGCTGATCACGCTCATCGTCGTCAGCCTCACGCCGTTCAGCCTCACCAACCCGGCCGCCACTTTCCACTTCGATGCACCGTTGGGCAACTACGCACAACTGCTGCATGACGAGCGTTTTCTGCATTCGCTGTGGGTGCAGGCCAAGCTGTCCGTGGTGGGCGTGGTTTTGCAGCTGCTGGTGGGCCTGGGCATGGCTTTGCTGCTGAACACCACGAGCCGCGTGGCCAGCGGAGTGCGCACTTTGTTTCTGATCCCGATGGTGTTGCCGCCGATCGTGGTGGCACTGGTGTGGAAGATCATCTACACGCCCGACATCAGCCCCGCGCACGCGCTGCTGGAGCAATGGGGTTGGCCTGTGCGCTCGCTCATCGCCAACCCGGACACCGCGCTGTGGGCGATTGTGGCGGCCGATGTGTGGCAGTGGTTCCCTTTCACCATGCTCATGGTGCTGGCGCAGTTGCAGATGGTGCCGCGTGACCCGCTCGATGCGGCGCGCATTGACGGCGCCAACCGCTGGCAGATGTTCCGCTACATCGTGCTGCCGTATTTGCAGAACACCTTGGTGGTGTGCGCGCTGTTCCGGTTGATCGACAGTTTCAAGGCTTTCCCGCTGCTCTATGTGCTGACCAATGGCGGCCCCGGCACGGTGACCGAGGTGACCAATTTCTACGGCTTCATCCAGGCATTCAACTTTTCGTACTGGGGCTACGGCAGCGCGATTGCGGTGGTGATGCTGGTGATCATCTTTGCGCTCAGTGCACTCATCAGCCGCCTGGGCCAACGCGGAGGAGCCAGCCATGGCCGCTGATGCTTTGCTTGCGCCCAGCGTGGCCGCGCATCGTTGGTTGCAGCGCCATCTGCGCAGTGCGGTAGCGGTTGTGCTGCTGGTGCTGGTGTTGCTGCCTTTTCTGTGGATGGTGCTGATGGCCTTTCGCCCGGCGGCCGATGCGCTGGAGCTGGACCTGGTTTTTCGCCCCACGCTCGATGCGTTTCGCGGCCTGTGGCAAGACAGTTTTGCCAAGTCGTTTAGCAACAGTTTGCTGGTGAGTGTGCTGTCCACTGCCTTGTCGCTGTTGCTGGGCGTGCCTGCGGCCTATGCCTTGTCGCGCTGGCGCTTCAAGGCGCGCAAACAGGTGGCGCTGTGGGTACTGTGCACGCGCATGGCGCCGCCGATTGCTTTCACGATTCCGTTCTTTCTGGCCTTTCGCTGGCTGGGCTTGCTGGACACGGTGTGGGCGCTGGTGCTGGTCTACCTCACCTTCAACCTCGCCATCGTGATCTGGATGATGCAGGGCTTTTTCGAGGCCATTCCCGCCGCGCTGGAAGAGGCCGCCTGGCTGGACGGCTGCGGCATCTGGTCGGCCTTCTGGCATGTGACGCTGCCGCTCACCCGGCCCGGCCTGGTGGCCACGGCGGTGCTGTGCTTCATCTTCTCGTGGAGCGATTTTTTCTTTGCCCTGATTTTGACGCGCACCCAGGCGGTGACGGCGCCGGTGGCGATCGTCAATTTTCTGCAGTACGACGGCTGGGAGTGGAGCAAGATCGCGGCCGCCGGCACCCTGGTGATGCTGCCGGTGCTGCTGTTTACCGTGCTGGTGCGCAAATACCTGGTCCACGGCCTGACGGCCGGTGGCGTGAAGGACTGATATGGCTTCGATCTCTTTGAGCGGCGTGCGCAAGCACTTCAACGGCCAGGATGTGCTCAAAGGCATATCACTGGAGATGGCGGACGGCGAGTTTGTCGCCCTGGTCGGCCCCTCGGGCTGCGGCAAATCGACCTTGCTGCGCATTTTGGCGGGGCTGGAAGAGCTGAGCGGCGGCGAGATACGGCTGGGCGAGCGCAGCATCAACCAGGTGCCGCCGCGTGATCGCAATATCGCCATGGTGTTCCAGAACTATGCGCTCTACCCGCATATGACGGTGGCGCAGAACCTGGGCTTTGCGCTCAAGCTGCAGCGCCAAAGCGATACCGCTATTCAGCAGCGCGTGCAGCGGGTGGCCGATGTGCTGGGGCTGGCGCCGCTCTTGGACCGTTTGCCCGCGCAGCTCTCGGGTGGGCAGCGCCAGCGTGTGGCCATGGGGCGCGCCATTGTGCGTGAGCCGCAGGCATTTTTGTTTGACGAACCTTTGTCAAACCTGGACGCCAAGCTGCGCGTACAGATGCGCACCGAGATCAAGGCCTTGCACCAGCGCTTGCGCACCACCACGGTGTATGTCACGCACGACCAGATCGAGGCCATGACCATGGCCGACCGCATTGTGGTGTTGCGCGACGGCGTGATCGAGCAAGTGGGCACGCCGCTGGAGCTGTACGACCGGCCGCGCAATGCGTTTGTGGCGCAGTTCATCGGCTCGCCGTCGATGAACCTGATTGCAGCCCGCACGCATTGGGCCGACGGTCGGCTGCAACTGGTGACGGACGACGGCCTGCGCTTGCCCGTGCCGCCCAGCAGCACCCACCTGGCGCCTTTGCAAGACCGAGAGATCTGGCTGGGCGTGCGGCCCGAGCACATCCGCATTGCTGACAGCGCGGACAGTGCTGTGCCTGCGTGGCCGGCCACGGTGGAAGTGGTGGAACCTACGGGGGCCGAGACGCAGGTGGTAGCGCGTTTGGGTGCGCACCAGCTTACTTCCACCATCCAGCAAAGGCGCGCTTTGCAGCCGGGCCAAAGCTTGCAGTTGCAAGCCGACCCGGCGCACTGGCATGTGTTCGACCGGGCCAGCGGCGCCAGGTTGAACTGAACCATGTTCAACCCAAACGACAAAGGCTCCCGCAGGAGCCCTTGTCGTTTGGCAAAGCCAGCGCAAGCTGGCTCGGCGTGGCGCTATCAGGCCAGCGGGCCGGCGCTCAGAATTTCGCTCAGCGGCTTGCGTGGCGAAGGTTCTTCGCGCTCGGCCAGATCGGCGGGCAGCGTGGCCTTGTCGCCGCGCTCGCCAATGGCCACCAGGCATTCCACCTGCCAGTGGTCGGCCAGCTTGAGCACCTGGCGGGCGGCTTCGGCCTCGATGCCGGCCATGGCGTGCGTGGCCAGGCCCATGGCGTGCGCTTGCAGCGCCAGGTAGCCCCAGGCGCAGCCGGTGTCAAAGCTGTGCTTGCCCGAGGCCGTCTTGTCCGACAGCACCACCAGCAGCGCGCCGGCGTTCAGGCACCAGCGGCGGTTGCCTTCGTTGGGGATGGTCGAGAAAGCGGCCCAGTTGGCATCGCCGTTGAGCGCGTAGGCAAAGTGCCAAGGCTGCTTGTTGCTGGCCGAAGGCGCCCAGCGAGCGGCTTCGACAATGGTCTCGATGTCTTGTGCGCTCAGCTTTTTGCCGGAAAAAGCACGGGGCGAGAAACGCTCTACAAAAGCGGCCTGGATAGGGTGGGTAGCTTGGCGAGTCATGGTCAATAGGCAGTGAACAAGGCCGCCAGCATGCCATATTCGCCAAGGCCGTGCAGGCTCAGCTTTTTTGCCGATCCACCAGCATGAAGGTGCCGGTGGCCATGCCCAGCAGTTTGCCGGCGTCGTCGCGCAGCTCGCCGCGCACAAAGCTCAGGCTCTTGCCCCGGCGCTCGCAAACCGAGGTGCAGATCACATCGCCAGCAGCGGGCGCCATGAAGTGGATGGTCAAGTCCACGGTGGCCACGCCGTAGCGCAGCGGGTCGTGGGCGCGGGCGGCGCAGGACAGGCCCACGTCGAGCAAGGTGGCGATGGCGCCGCCGTGCATGTCTTTGCGGCTGTTGGTGAATTTTTCCTGGTAGGGCATGCGCACGCGGGCGCGGTCGTTGCCGATGGCTTCGCCTTTGAGCAAAAAGGATTCGGCCATCGCCATCGGCAGGCCGAAGATCATGTGGGCGGGCTCTTCGGTGGTGTAGGCGGGAATGGCGGCGTGGTCGGTCATGGCAGCGAAGCAAAGTGAAAGTTGACAGCGATCCTAGCCGCAGTGCAGCGGCGCGGGGGCAAGCGCTTGACGCACAGGCGAATCGCCAGAGCTAAAAATGATAGCGACTACCGAATAGTGCTCGGCGCTTTGCAGGGGAATTGTTACCAATTGCCTCCCGCTGCGCCACGGCTTTTTTGCCCGCGCTCCATTAAGCTTGGCGCAGTTCTGGGCCGTACCAACTGCAACACATGTTTTTCGCAAGCAACTCGCCGTTCTGTCCGCGCTGTGGCGCGGCGCATTGCCAGCCTGCCGGCGCAGCCAACAGCTGGGCTTGCCAGCAATGTGGTGCGCAGTTCACGCTGCAGTACGGCTACGCGCCTTTGCAGGCGCAGGGCTCGGCCTGGTGGCCGCATCTGCGCTGGGTGCTGCCGCTGGTGGTGATCTTGCTCATGTTGCCTTGGCTGTTGCCGCTGCTGCGCAAGGAGATGCAGGATTCGCCGGCGCAGCGGGCCGTGGAAGAAGCGCGCAATCTGGGTCGTGTCGAGGCTGGCAACGTGGTGCTGCGCGATGGCCAGCGCTTGCTGCTGCGCCTGTACGAGGCGCGCGAGAACGAGCAAACCGTGTCCCAAGTCGTGCTGACCGATGCTGCCAGCGGCAAACGTGTGGCCGAGCCGCAGCGTTTGGCAACACCTGGGACGGGCGGTGGAGCGCAGACCAAGCTGCAGTATTTCTCGGATGGGCAGCTTTATCTGCAGCTTAAGGAGCGCTCGCTGCTGCGGCTGGACCCGGCAACGCTGCGCTTTGTCGACCTGCTGCCGGAGCTGACCCAGCGCCATGCTGCGCAGCTGGGCGAAGGCTTGATAAAGCTGGAGCTGCAGAGCCGCGACCGGCCCGACAGCCTGCTGGTCACCACGCGCAGCGGCGCCCAATACTATGTGTACTGGCTGGCCGGAAAAATCGTGCCCTATGGCGATGCCAGCAAGGTCTACGCCCAGGCGTTGCCAAGCTATAGCCAGCAACGGGCGCAGTACCGCTTTATCGAGATGCCGCGTGAAGCCGGGCAAGAGACGGCGAGCTACCTGGTGCGGTTCTGGGCGCGCTACGAACCCGGTCAGCCGTACTACAACGGCTACTTCAGCCTGCACCCTGCAGGAAGCAAAGAAGTACGCGAGGCGCAGCCAGGCAGCTACCTCGACGTGGGCGGCGGCCTGATGACCAGGCATTGGTACGTCAAGGAACAGGGCCTGCTGAAAGTGCAAGTGGTGCAGCCGCAAAGCCTGCGCTTCCATGCCGAGGTCATGGGCGAGAGCCCCACGCGGGTTTTGCTGGCCTACAACCCCACGCCTTTGCGCAACGAGGGCCGGGTGATCCAGCTGCTGGACAAGAGCAACAACCAGATAGCGTGGAGCCGCACGGCCGACCAGCTGCCGCAGCTGGGCCAGCGCGAAGGCGGCGCCTATGTCACCGGCCAGGTGGTGCCTGGTGGCTTTTTGCTGTTCAACGATATACGCGAGCCCGCCTTGCTGCTGGACGACAACGGACAGATCTTGCAAGACTTTGTCAGCCCGCGCGGAGCAGCCCGCTGATGGCCGACGCCGCCACCCGCTGGTCGCGCTGGGGCATGGTGCTGTTCGCGCTGTTTTTTGTGCTGTGGTTTGCGCCTTTTTTCAAACCTGTTTTTCAGCGTGGCGAAGTGCCAAGCCTGCCGCTGGGCGAGGTGGTGGCCTCGGCCGTGTATGCCGGTGATAACGGCGGCCTGCGCATGTTGCGGGTCACCCAGTACGTGCAGCCCCAGTCGTCGCAGACCGTGTTTCAGGTTTTTCACAACGATTTGCAGGGCAAGCAGCTGATCGGCGAACCGCAGACCCTGCCAAGGCCGCAGGCGCCAGGGCGTCAGGCCGCTCAAATACGGGTAGAGGCCGGTCAGCAGATGGATTTGCTGCTGCAGGCGCGCGAATGGTGGCGCTGGGATGCAACGCGGCAGCAGTTTGAGCCGATGAACGAGGCGCTCACCCAGCGCTTTGCCGCGCAGCTGGGCACCGGTATTTCGCAGCTGGCCTTTGGCGGCCAGCGCGAGCCGGGTTTGCTGGCCGTGACCAGCAACACCGGCGACCGCTATGCCGTGTATTGGAACAGCGGCGAAATCTTCCGCTGGGGTGAGCAACTGCAGCAGCTGCGCGAGCGCCCCTGGGCGCAGTACGGCGCCACAACTTCCCGCATCGACTACGCCGATTTCCGCACCGACGTTGCCAAATACGGCGTGCCGCGCATACTGCTGCACTACCAGCAGAAGCTGCAGCCGGGCGCGTTTGAGCAGTTGCCGCTGCTGGCCGTGCATTCGACCTCGGATGCGGTGGTGCGCGCGGCGCCCAAGCGTTTCCAGGCGATCAGCGAGGGCTACGTGGTAGAGCGCCAAAGCCTGCAAGAGGCCGGCATCACCCAGGTGGCGCCGGTGGCCCAGGTGCCTGTGCAGTTTGGTGGCGAGGTGCTGGCGCGTAACGCCGAGCGGGTGTTGCTGCGCTACGAGCCCAGGCCGTATGCGCCCAACGAGGGGGAGCTGGAGATGCTCGATGCACGCAGTTTGCAGCCGCTTTGGATACGGCCGCTGCGCGAGTTTCCGCAGATTCTGCAAGACGGCCAGCAGCTGGCGGCGCAAGGCTTCAACGGCGGTTTTTACCTGACCACAGTGCAGAACCTGCCAGCTTTGGTGCTGGGCAACGATGGCGTGCTGCTGCAAGATTTTCGCCCGCAAGAGCGCATGGCCACGCCGGGTGACGATGGTGATTGAGCACCGCCGCCAGCGGCACTTCAGCGCTTGCGCGCCTGGTCCAGCACCTCGCGGATTTTCACGCCCAGCGTGTCCATCGAGAAGGGTTTGAACAGCACCTGGTGCTTGTGGTCGAGCAGGCCGTCTTCGATCAGGATATCGCCCGAATATCCGGTGGCCAGCAGCACCGGAATGTCGAACTTTTCCTCTTCCATGATGCGCAGCAGATCGGGCACCTTCAGTGTGCCCGGCATGCGGATGTCGCTCAGCACCATGTCGACCGCAATGCCGCTGCGCAGGTATTTCACCGCCACGTCGATATTGGAGGCCGCCGTCACCTGGTAGCCCAGCGCGTACAGCGACTGGGCCAGGCTGTCGCGCACCGTCATGTCGTCTTCGACGATCAGGATCGATTCATGGCCGACATCGGCCACGGGCTCGGCCATTTCTGCAGCGGCGGCCGCCAGGTTGCAGTGCGGAATGCCCAGAAAGAAATGCGTGCCTGCGCCGGGGGTGGAATCCACCTCGATAAAGCCGCCGCTTTGGCGCGCAAAGTTCTGCACCATTGGCAGGCCCAGGCCCGAGCCTTTGCCCACGTCCTTGGTGGTGAAGAAGGGGTCGAAGATGCGGCTTTGCACTTCGAGCGGAATGCCCGAGCCGTCGTCTGACACCTCCACCACCACATAGTTGCGGCTTTCGCCTTCGCTCTGGCGCTTTTGGTTGTAGAGCCGGATCTGCACCTTGCCGCGGCCCGATACCGCATCGCGCGCATTGATCGCCATGTTCAACAGCGCGTTCTCGAAGTAGTGCTTGTCGGTCTGGATCACGCCCAGATCGTCGGCCGCCTCCAGGTGAAAATCCACCTCGGCGCCCACGGCGTTGAGCAGCAGCTCTTCGATATCGTCAATCAGCTCCAGCGGCTGGAAGGCCTGCGTCGACTGCGGCTTGCGGCCGCTGAAAGCCACCAGCTGCGAAGACAGGCGGTTGGCGCGTTTGATGGTTTTGCTGATCACATCCAGGTAGCCACGCGCCTGGTCGTTGGCGAGGTGTTTTTTCAGCAGATTGGTGTTGAGGTTGATGACGAACAGCAGGTTGTTCAGGTCGTGCGAGATGCCGCCGGCAATGCTCTCGACGAGTTCCACCTTCTGGTTGCGCACCAGCTCCTGCTGCACCGTCTGCATGTCTTTGAGCTGCTGCTCGTGGGCTCGCAGCTCCTGCTCCAGTGCGCGCTGGTTGTGTAGCTCGCGCTCTTTGTAGGCCGTGATGTCGACATTGATGCCGGCGATATAGACCTGCTCGCCCTGCTTGAACACGCGGCCCGTGGTGTGGAACCAGTGGTAGATACCTTGGCGATTTTTCAGGCGGTATTCCACGCCACCTTCGACCTGGTTGATCAGAAACTGCAAAAACCAGGAGTTGGTGCGCGTGATGTCCTCGGGGTGGATGGCCTCGATCCAGCGGCCATCGCTGGCGTCGGCATGGGCTGGGTCCTCGTAGAGAAACTCGCGCAGCAGCGCGTTCATCCAGAACACATCGCCATTGGGCAGCGACAGCCACACCATGGCCGGCAGCTGTTGCAGCACCAGCTGAAAATCGGCCAGGCCGTGGCCCAGCCCATGGCTCAGGCCGGGCGCGGCCGCAGGCGGATGCTGGGTGCCGGTGTGTGTGAACAAAAAGCACTGCACACCCAGCAGCTGCTCGCCGTCCAGCATGGGCACCAGTTGCACCACGCGGCCAATCAGGTGGTTGACGACCGAGACCGGGTCACGATTTTGCAAGCAAGTCTGCAAAGCCTGCGCGGTGGCGGCGTCGTCGCTCAGAAAGCGCTGGCCGTTGCTGTCGCCCAGCTCCCGCAGCTGCTCGCGAAAGCCCTGGTTCATGAAGGCGATCTGGCCGCTTTGCGGATCGATGCAGGCATACGGTACCGAGTATTTCTCCATGCTCTCGGCCATGGCGATCAAGGCCGCTTGCGTGGCTTGCTGTGGTGTCAGGGCGCTGGGGGCAGTCGTGTGCTCGAGCATGGTTTTTTTCTGCGGCTGCTGGCGCCGGACAGATTGCTATCAGTGCTGATAGGGCGTCAGCTTATCGCTATGGCGCGGCTTGCGCAAATGCTTGCAGCGCCGCCCCCAGACCGCTGGCCTGCAAGATGCTGATGTGGTCGGCCGCCGGCTCGTTGTGCACCTGCAAGCGCCCTTGCTGGCGCCGGGCCAGGCTTTGCTCCAGGGCGTCGGTGCGGGCGGGCAGCACCAGCGTATCGCGCCCTGCGCGCATCACCAGTACTGGGCCGCGGTACTGCGCCAGGCGCTCGACCGAGGGATAACGGTCGCGCAGCAACAACGCGACGGGCAGCCAGCCGTAGTGGTCGCGCACGGTGGCGGTCATGTTGTCAAAAGGTGTAACCAACACCAGACGACTCGGCTGGCGTTGCGCCGCCACCGCAGCGGCCACGCCCGTGCCCAGGCTGCGGCCCATCACGGTGATGCGGCCTTGCGGGTGCAGTTGCTGCACCGCGTCGTACAGCGCCAAGGCGTCTTGCTCCAGCGCGGCCTCGGTCGGTTGGCCCTCGCTGGCGCCATAGCCGCGGTAGGCCAGGCTGTAAATGCTGTGCGTGGGCAACCATTGGTGCAGCAGCGGCAGGGCTTGCTCTACCCGCTCGGCATTGCCGCCCAGGTAAATGAGAGCCTCGCCCGCCGGAGCAGCGGCTGCGCCCGGGTGCTGTTGCCAGCCGCGCAACGTCAGGCCGTCGCGCTGCAAAGCAAAATTGGTTTGCGCTGCCTCCACCCGGGTGAATTGCGGAAAATACATCAGCCTGCGTTGCTGGAAGTACATGAGCGCGCAAACGGCCACATACAGCAGGGCCGCCAGCGCCACGCCCCACACCGCGATCTTGGCAAACAGATTGGTCATGCACTGTTTATAGCGGATTGGCCGGGCAAAGGTTGTCCCAAAAACGAAGCAGCCCAGCATGGGCTGGGCTGACATGGCGGCGATGCGAGAGCTGCGTCAGAACGAGCCAAACAGCGTGCCCAGCGTGATCACCACGGACAGCGCGAACAGCGGCACCACGATCGTCATCATCGCGATATTGCCGTAGGACTGCTTGTGCGTGAGCTTGCAGATGGACAGCAAGGTGATGATGGCGCCGCTGTGCGGCAGCGTGTCGAAAACGCCTGCCGACATTACCGCCACGCGGTGCAGCAGATCGGGGCTGATGCCCGCCTCTTGGGCCATGCGCAGGTAATCTGCGCCCAGCGTGGCCAGCGCGATCGACATGCCGCCCGAGGACGAGCCGGTGATGCCGGCCAACACGTTCATGGCCACGGCCTCGGAGATCAGCGGGTTGCTCGACACGTTCAGCACCGCATCGCGAATCAGTGCAAAACCGGCCAGGCTGGCAATGACGGCGCCGTAGCCCACTTCGGAGGCGGTGTTGAAAATGGGCAGCATCGAGCCCAGCGAGCCCTTGTTGATGCTTTGTTGCAGATTCTGCCAATGGCCCAGGCGCACCAGCACCAAGGTCAGACAGGCCACCGACAGCGCAATGATCAGCGCCCACATGCCGGTCTGGCGGCGCGCATCCAGGTTGGGAAAGCGCTCTTGCAGAAAATCCCAGCTCATGCCGGGGAACACGCCATAGGTGAACAGTGCGTTGATGCCGATCACCAGCACCAGCGGCAGCAATGCCAGCAGCAGCGGCATGGTGCGGTTGGCGTCGCCGCTCATGTCGGCCTCGCCCACCTGGCCGGCGGGCGTTTCGTCATCGGGGTGGTCGCCGTAGCCTTCGCCATGGGCGCGTGCCAGCTTCTCGCGCGAGCGCAGCCACAAAATGCCCAGCGTGAACATGATCGCGCCGCCCAGCAAACCCAGGAATGGCGCCGAGAACGTGTTGGTGCCGAAGTAAGGAATGGGGATGGCGTTCTGGATCGACGGCGTGCCGGGCAGCGCCGTCATGGTGAAGGTGAACGAGCCCAGCGCAATGGCGGGCGCCACCAGGCGCTTGGGGATATCGGCATCGCGGAACAGCGTCTTGGCAATCGGGTAAATCGCAAACGCCACCACAAACAGCGACACGCCGCCATACGTCAAGATGCCGCAGGCCAGCACCACGGTCAAAATCGCGTGCTTGGTGCCCAGCGTGCGCTCCACCCACTTGGCAATCGCCGTGGCTGCGCCCGAATCGGCCATCAACTGGCCAAACAGCGCGCCCAGCAAAAAGATCGGGAAGAAGGCCAGGATGTAGTTGCCCAGCGCCCGCATGAAGGTGTCGGTATAGATGGGCAGCATCTGGCCCATATCGCCCGACAAAATGACCGCCACGGCGGCCATGAGCGGCGCCAGCAGCAGCACGGTAACGCCCCGGTAGGCAAAGAACATCAGCAGCGCCAGGGACAGAACAATTGCCAAGGTACTCAAGGCAGGTCTCCTATTGTTTTGACACGCGCCAGACGCGGTGCCGGGTTAGAGCGTTGCCGCGCTGTAAGTGTTGTTGGTGGTGGGCGGCAATGGTTGAGTGCCAGACCATAGCCAAACTTGTGCGTGCAGTCCAGCCAAAAGCCGACGGATTGGCAGAGAATACACTATTGTTTTGATAGCAGTAGCGGATTGCAGGCCGTGTGTTTTTTCGCTGGGTACGCCCTTGGTCAGCGCTGTCAGCAGATATTTTGCGGCTGGCTCCTACGGTCACGGCGCTGGCATGCAGCCGGGCGGCACTGTATTTTTTGCTGCAGCCTTTGGTTGCAAAGCCAGTGACAGAGCAACTGGCGCGGGCCGCATTTGCCACCAGAATGGCAGGCGAATCATTGTCGGAGGAATGTGGCATGGGTCTGGGATTTGCACAAACGCTTGCACTGTGCACATGCTGGGGAGCATGGGCGCTGGCTGCGCATGCACAAAGCGCTCCAGCGGAGCACGCCGCTGCACCCGCAGCCGGCGTGGCCAGCAAATCCGAACCAGCCAAGGCAGCCGCACAGCCAATCAAAATGCGCTACAGCCAGTACCTCAAAACCTATGGGGCGCCGCTGAAGCTGGAGGTCAAAGACCTGATTCCGCGCTCACTGGCGCAGGTGCTGGTGTACCCGCAGGCAGTCACACTGGGCAGCTTGGACGTGGATGCGCTGGCCGCGCAGCACCAGGTGAACACCATCATCTTTTTGCGCGATGTGCAGATGCAGGGCAACCTGATCCAGCCCGAATCCGATTACGGCCCGACCCTGGTTTTCCAAGGCAACCTCACGGCAGACAACGCCTTCTTCGGCGGCTCCTGGGTCGAGATTGCCGGCAACCTGACGGTACACAACCTGCTGGTGGGCGACTACAACCATGGCGCGCTGCGCGTAGGCGGGCAAACGCAGGCGTATATGGTCTACAACTCCGACCACTCCATGTCGTTCGGTAAAAAGCTCACGGCCCGCTACCACCTGGGATCGGACGAACCCAACACGCTGAGCCATGCGCAGGCGAGCCAGCTGTTCATTGCGCCGGTGTGGAAAGCACTGCTCAAAAGCGCCGAAGGCGACCCGCATGTATTTGGCGTGGCCACGGGCGAGATTTTTCTGCCCTACCTGGCGCGCAACCAGAACCCTTTGCAGCGGCCTGATTTGGCCAAAGCTGGCAAAAAACAGGAGAGCCGCTGATGCAAACCGGACGCTTCCCCGAACCCGGGCAGTCGCAGGATGGCGCGCCCTTCCGCCGCCTGAACTACGCCTTTGCCTACGAATGGGTAGAAAACGCCGACAGCCTGGACGCTCTGCTGGCGCACCTGGATGCCCTGCGCGCAGCCGACCCGGGCCACCGCTACCTGTGCACCTTGGACGACACTGCGCAATGCAGCTACACCAGCGGCCATGCGGGCCAAGATGAGCGCTTGGAGTTCGATGCACCCGAAGACATGGATTGGGACGACCCGGCGAAACTGGCCACTTGGGAACTGGATTGCCTGCAGCACCGTGCGCAGCAACTGGCCAATCCCGATGTGGTGCAAAACTGGGCGAGTGTTTGCGGCACGCTGTGGGTAGCGCCCGAAACCGTGAGTGGCTTGCTGGCGGCCAACCGCGAGCCTGATCAGCTGCTCGACGAGGTGATCTACATCCAGCGCCTGCCCGTGCCGAGCGACGAGCTGATGATTGCCGGCCAGCCCAACGGCTACTTCGGCGACGATTGGGACACGTTCCAAAACCACGCTGTCATCGGTCACCTCGCCACACAATGGGGCTACCGCTTCTTTGGCATGGGGGCGGCCTGGATGGGCTTTGTGCGCGCCACGCCGCTGAACAGCGAGCAGGCGGCACAGCTGGTAGCGGAGTTGCGCGATTTGTATGCCACCGACAAGGACGAAGAGGTGCTACAAAACCCCGCTTGGTCCGCGTTGGCGGAGCTGCTCACAACGCGCTGCACCTTGCTGCTGGGCTACACCGAGAACATGGCCGATTGGGCGGACGAGGCGGCGTAGGTTTTTGAGAGCGGCTGGTCGCTGGCGCGGCAGTGCAGATTCAGCGCTGGCGGCGGCGGATGCTGAACAGCCCGGCGAGCAGGCTGAGGCCCGTCAGCAGAGCCAGCCCAGCCTTCCCAAGCAAGGGAACGGGCTGCGCGGTGGTGCCTGGCAATGGCGGCGGGGGATTGACCGGCGGCACGGGATTCACGTTGAGAGGCAGGCTTTCTCGGGTGGTGGCAACGACCCCTGATCCTTGCGTGAACGACACCTCGACCTCCACGTTGAGCGAGCCCGATTGTGTGGGCGTGCCGCTCAGCACGCCTTCTGGCGTAAGCGTCAAACCCGCAGGCCCGGAGAGCAGGGTCCAGGTTTTGGCGAGCCAGGATTTGTCGGCGTTGGTGCTGAGCGTAACAGGGCCGTAATCCTCGTTTTGCGCGGCATCTGGCAGCGCGGTGGTGGTAACCGCCAGGGGCTCGTACAAGCGCAGTGGAAATATGGCGGAAGCCGTGGCGTCGATATAGGGATCCAGGTGGTTCTTGACCACGGCATTGGCCGCCACCAGTTTGAAGTTGCCTTGTGCAAACTCCGGCATCTTGCTCTTCCCCGTGTAGGGCCAGGCCATGTCCTGGTAAGGCGTTATCGTTGGCCCTTGCGAAGGGATGGCGCCCATATAGTAAGCACCACCGGCTTTTAAGGTGATGGGCGAGAATGATTCGGAGGATCTCCAATGGAAATAATTGGAGCCTTTCATCTCTAATGGGTTGCTTTTATATATCCAGATGTCATTATTAATATCGTAAATAAAGAAACGAAGCTGGTGATCTACCCGGCTGTTGGTGAAGAGTTCAAAGCGCTCAATAGTCACATCATCCAAGACTTCCACACGATTGGCGGGCGCCCCTCTTTCCAGCTCGGCCGACCAAGTCTTGCCCTGGGTTTCAAAATCAGTAAAATCAAATACCTGTGCATGGGCAACACTGCTGAGTGCCAGCGATAAACACAAGGCGCTGAATACAGCTTTGGGTGGCGGTATATGCTTCTTCACGGCTTTGAACTCCTGGATAAATATTTAAAACCAATAGCGTCATATGATATTTCTATCAATAGATAATCGACGCTGGATTTATCCTAAGTTCGAAAGTGAGGCGTTTTTTGATATGCCGCAATAAGTGTTTTTGTTGGAATGCCTGTGTCCGCAATATTTGATGTGCCTTGTCCGCCATGGTGTTGGCTGGGGCGCAATGGGGATTTGTTGGGGGGTGTTGGCAGTCCGCTGGTGCTTGCGGGCAAATGCTGCGCCCGCAGCGCGGTGACATCTCTGCAGCGAGACTGATGGTGGCAGGGGAGTAGTGGGTTCGAGCGGCTTTGGCTGTGTGGGGCGGCTCGGCAAGGCGCCCGCCCCTTGTGAGCGGCCCAGTGCGCTGGGCCGCAGCGGGGCTTAGCCTCCGCACTGGCCTGGCTGGGCCATTTCCAATGGAGCAATATCGGCCTTGCCTTGTGCCTCAGAAACAATTTCCAAATTGGCACCAGGAACAAAAGCCCCCATTTTTATATACTGGCGAACAAAATAGGTGGCGTCTGGCTGGGTGGGCAAATCAATACCATTGGGCGAGAATTCGGATTCTGTCTCAATCTTGTGCGTTTTATTCGCTTCTAATTCCGTATAGAAGAATACATTGGCAACGCTTTCGCCCAGGCATTTTCCATTGATGAAAATATCTTTTTTGGAGGACCCGTCAAAGGCACCATTTCTATAAATATACACGGCTGCCTTGCCTTTGCTGGGCGCGTTGAAGGCTTTGGCTTGGGCAGATTCCGCTTTGGATGCCATATTCACGGAAGCGCATCCGGTCAGCACCGATGCCAATGCGAGCGATAAAATAATTTTGCTGGACATGAAGTTTGCTTGAATAAGTTGTCTTGTTAACAAGTGTAACAAAATTCAATGCGACTTGAGGCATTCAAGCAGATTGCTTCGTGCTTGCAGTGTGCTTTGGGTGACCAAGGCATTAATCGCCACGGTAGTCAGAGCCCATGCAGGAATGGCTTCTTGGGCTGTTAAGCGGTTAACAAGAACTATCGCAAACCATACGGGTCATCGGCTTGGAGTTGATGCGGATGGGCTTGATTTCCATCTTGCTTTCACTGCATCCATCGATTGATGAACGGAAGCGGATGGCGCTGAGCTGCTTTCTGGCTTGGTCCGGACTGATGTCCAGCACCAAGCCATAGCCGTTGATGCCGTTTTCGAGGCCCTGGTAGCTGAAGATGTTGTTGACCGGCATGCCGTAGTAAGAACCTTTTTTCACCGGCAAGGTGAAGAGCAGGGAATCACTGGACTGAGTAATAGCGACTTTTTTGTCTACTGCCGTCCGGTAGGGGCGCGCGACGTTGTTGATGTTGAATGCCGAGGTGAAGCGCTTGCTGCCGGATTCTTTGGATTCGCGTGTGCGCTCGATCTGTTCTCTCAATGCGTTCAAAGCGGTGCTGGATTCGCAGCCTTTTTCCATGCCTTTGAACAGCGGCGTCCAGTCCACACCATCCAGCACTTGCTTGGTCGATGTTTTGGCTTTGGGCGCAGTCACTTCCGCGGCGGCTGCGGGCTGGGCCGGTGGGTTGTTGACCGGCACCGGGTTACTCGCTGGCGCAGGATGGGGGGCGCTTGCTTCCTGGCGCATCGTGGCTGCTGGGCCGACCCGAAGCGTGGTGGTGCCATCCGCATTGGGGATGGTTTGGATGCAGCCGTTCAAAAGCATGGTGCTTGTGATGGCGATAAGGCTCTGGGCGTAGATCTTCGGCATGGTTCCCCTGGGCGCTCGCCCTGATCATGGGCAAGCTATGTATCTAAATGTACAGGAGCGTAGATGCCAATGGCCATCAGGTCAGGCTGTGGGTATCCCCGGGGTTACACCACGAGCGGTGGTGCTTGCATGGGAGCGCAATGCGCTTTGCATGGAGATGCTCAGCCCTCTGCTCACACCCCCGGCAAAAAATACCCCGATTTGTGTTGATTGCGGCTGCTGCTGATGCAGAGCTTGAGGCGGGCTTCCATGTACTGGCGTACTTCGGAGCGGTCGCACATTTGGGCCAGGTCTTCCCAGTAGAGCAGGCTGGTGAAGCTGGGCGGTGCGGGCTTTTTGGGCGCTGGCACTTCGGCTGGGGCGTCTGGCTCGGTGGTCTGGGAGCTGTCTGGGCCAACGGTGCCATCGGCGGGCTGAGCCAGATCAGTGGGCGCTGCGGTCGCTGTCGTGCTCCAGGGATTGATGGGGCGACCGGCGGCTTCTTCTTTGCGTTTGGAGGTGAGCACAAAGTAGTGCTGTTTGGCGTTTTCCAGATGCGGCTTTTTCTCGGCGTCGAAGATTTTGCCCAGGCGCTCTTGGGCCTTGGCCACGTCGGCGGCGTAGCTCCAGTTGGTGAGGTATTTGGTTTCGATGAACAAAAACACCTGGCGCGCCGGGTCGGAGACGAGCACGTCGGAGAGCTTGCTGCGCAGGCGCTCGTGGCACAGGTAGGCGTGCGTGTCGAAGGAGACGTTGGGGGTTTGCAGGGCCAGGTCGTCGCGGCCCGTGACTTCCTGCAGGTAGCGGTTGAACTGCACGATGCGCTTGGCATAGCCGGCCGTGAATTCATTGAAGAAGTAGCCGGCAAAGAACTTGGTGCAGAGGTTGCGTTCTTTTTCGGATTCGATGAGGGAGGCGTTCGAGAAGATCACAGGCAGTGGTGCTGCGCGGGCCGCGCAGGCGGTTAACAGGCAAAGGCAAGTAGCAACAACAACAAGGCCGCAGGCATGTGCTGCCTGCGGCCAATGACACGGGGCTAGAGCTTAGAGCAATCTCAGGCGAGTTTTGCCTTTAACAGCTCATTGACCTGGCCGGGGTTGGCCTTGCCCTTGGAGGCTTTCATGACCTGGCCGACCAGGGCGTTGAAGGCCTTGTCTTTGCCGGCCTTGTACTGCTCGACGTTGCCGGGGTTGGCGGCGATCACTTCGTCGATGATGGCTTCGAGTGCGCCGGTGTCGTTCATCTGCTTGAGGCCCTTGGCCTCGATGACGGCATCCACGTCCGAGCCTTCGCCGCTCCACAGCACTTCAAACACCTGCTTGGCGGCGTTGTTGCTGATGACGTTGCCATGGATGCGGGCGATGAGCTGGCCCAGCTGCTCGGCACTGACCTTGACCTGGTCCATGCCGATTTCTTCCATGTTCAGGCGGCGCGAGATTTCGCCCATCACCCAGTTGGAGGCCAGCTTGGGCTGGCCGCAGACCTTGGCGGCAGCCTCAAAGTAGTCGGCCATGGCCTGGCTTTGCGTCAGCGTGGTGGCGTCGTATTCGGGCAGTTGGTAGTCATCGACAAAGCGCTGCGCACGGTGGCGTGGCAGCTCGGGCATGTCGGCCTTGACGGCTTGCACCCAGCTGTCGGCAACCACCAGCGGCGGCAGATCGGGATCGGGGAAGTAGCGGTAATCGGCCGCATCTTCCTTGGTGCGCATGGCGCGGGTTTCGCCCGTGTCGGGGTTGAAGAGCACGGTGGCCTGCTGGATGGCGCGGCCGTCTTCGATTTCTTCGATCTGCCAACGGATTTCGTAATCGATGGCGATCTGCATGTTCTTGAACGAGTTCAGGTTCTTGATCTCGCGGCGAGTGCCCAGCGGCGCACCGGGCTTGCGCACGGAGACGTTGGCGTCGCAGCGGAACGAGCCTTCTTGCATGTTGCCGTCGCAGATGCCGATCCAGGTGACGATCTTGTGCAGCTCTTTGGCGTAGGCCACGGCTTCTTCGGTGCTGCGGATGTCGGGTTCGGTCACAATCTCCAGCAGCGGCGTGCCGGCGCGGTTCAGGTCGATGCCCGATTGGCCGATGAATTCGTCGTGCACGGATTTGCCGGCGTCTTCTTCCAGGTGGGCGCGCACCAGGCGCACGGTCTTCTTGGTGTCACCGACGAAGAAGCTCACCTCGCCGCCTTGCACCACCGGAATCTCGAACTGCGAGATCTGGTAGCCCTTGGGCAGGTCGGGGTAGAAGTAGTTTTTGCGCGCAAAGATGCTGACGGGCGCAATGTGCGAGCCCAGCGCCAGGCCGAGCTTGATGGCGCATTCGACGGCTTTTTTGTTCATCACCGGCAGCGTGCCGGGCAGGGCCAGGTCCACCGCGCAGGCTTGCGTGTTGGGCTCTGCGCCAAAGGCGGTGCTGGCGCGGCTGAAGATTTTGCTGTTGGAGGCCAGCTGGGCGTGGGTTTCAAAGCCAATCACCACTTCGTAGCCGTTGATGAGCTTGATGCTTGTTTCGGTCATGGTTTGTTGTTCTCCCTGCTTACTGGCTCAGGCCAGCGGGCTGGCGCAGGTGGTAATCGGTGGCTTGTTGCAGCTGGTGCGCGGCGTTGAGCAGCTTGGCTTCGCCAAAGTAGTTGCCGATCAGCTGCAGGCCCACGGGCATGCCGCCTTCGCCAAAGCCGGCGGGCACGCTCAGGCCCGGCAGGCCGGCCAGCGATGCGGGCAGGGTGTAGATGTCGGCCAGGTAGTTGGCGAGCGGGTCGCTCTTGCCGCCCAAGGCCCAGGCGACGGTAGGCGCAGCCGGGCCGGCGATGATGTCGCAATCCTTGAACGCGGCCTGGAAGTCGTCGGCGATCATGCGGCGGATTTTTTGCGCCTGCAGGTAGTAGGCGTCGTAGTAGCCGTGCGAGAGCACGTAGGCGCCAGTCATGATGCGGCGCTTGACCTCGTCGCCAAAGCCTTCGGCGCGGGTCTTTTTGTACATGTCGACCAGGTCGCTGTAGTCCTTGGCGCGGTGGCCGAACTTGACGCCGTCAAAGCGGCTCAGGTTGGACGAAGCTTCAGCCGGCGCAATGATGTAGTACACGGGGATCGACAGCTCGGTGCGCGGCAGGCTGATGGGCACCAGCTTGGCGCCGAGCTTTTCGTACTCTTTCAAGGCGCCATCTACGGCGGCGCGCACGTCGGCGCTCAGGCCGTCACCAAAGAACTCGGCGGGCACGCCGATGCGAAGGCCGTCGAGTTTGTCGTTGAGGTGGCGGCTGAAGTCTTCGGCCGGCTTGTCGAGACTGGTCGAGTCGCGGTCCAGATCGGGGCCGCACATCTCGGACAGCAGCAGCGCGCAGTCTTCGGCGCTGCGGGCCATGGGGCCGGCCTGGTCGAGGCTGGAGGCAAAGGCGATCATGCCGTAGCGGCTGGCGCGGCCGTACGTGGGCTTGATGCCGGTGATGCCGCAGAACGAGGCGGGCTGGCGGATGGAGCCGCCAGTATCGGTGCCGGTGGCAGCGGGCGTGAGGCGCGCAGCCACAGCGGCGGCCGAGCCACCGGACGAGCCACCGGGCACGCGGGTTTTGTCCCAGGGGTTGCTCACCTTGCCGATGGCGCTGTTCTCGTTGGACGAGCCCATGGCGAATTCGTCCATGTTCAGCTTGCCCAGCGTCACCGCACCAGCAGCGGCCAGCTTGCTGACCATGGTGGCGTCAAACGGCGACTGGTAGCCGGCCAGCATCTTGCTGCCGGCGGTGGTGGGGAAGTCTTTGGTGACGAACAGGTCTTTGTGCGCAATCGGCACGCCTGCGAGCTTGCCGCCCGTGCCGGCGGCAATGGCGGCGTCTGCCGCCTGGGCCTGGGCCAGGGTGACGGCTTCGTTGATGTGGACAAAGGCGCCCAGATCCTGGTGGGCCTTGGCGCGGGCCAGAAAGTGTTGTGCAGCCTCGACAGAGGAGACTTCACGGCTTTGGAGCTTGGCGGCCAGCTGGGCCAGGCTCAAGTCATGCAATTCGGTAGGAGTGCTCATGCAAATCTCGCGATCTTGGCGATCTCGGTAAAGGGGAGGGGCGTGGTGCGGGCTGGGCGCCACCAGCGGCTGCTATATCTGTGATAGCGGCTGGTCTGGATTGCCAGGGCACTTGCGCCGGGGAAGCATGGAAAATGCTGTGAATTACTCGATGACCTTGGGCACCAGGAAATAGCCCTTTTCCACGGCAGGGGCGCTGCGCTGGTTGGCTTCGCGGTTGTTGGGCTCGCTCACCACATCGTCGCGCAGGCGCAGGGCGATGTCTTCGATGGCGGCCACCGGGTGCGACAGCGGCGTGATGCCGGTGGTATCCACAGCCTGCATTTTTTCCACAATGCCGAAAAAGTTATTCATCTGCAAGAGCATGCGCTCACTCTCGGAGTCTGATAATTCGAGCCGCGCCAGGTTGGCAATACGGGCAATGTCGTCTTTAGTCAGTGCCATAGAACTAGGTATGTAAACCAGTCGTAAAAAAACGAGGCTGGAAAGCGTTGCCCTGCAAGTTATTCACAGGGGATGCGGTATTATCCCGTCTTTGACGCAATAACACTGCAACGTCGGTCATTGCGCATCGAAAACCCCTGCTAGCCACCCCCTTACCCCCAATGACGGGCGATGGATCGTCGAAGCGCGGCCCATGCCCTAGAGGAAATCTGAATGTTCGGAGCGTTCCGTCGCTACTTTTCCACCGATCTGGCCATTGACCTTGGCACGGCCAACACGCTGATTTTTGCCCGTGACAAAGGCATTGTGCTCGACGAGCCATCGGTAGTCGCCATCCGCCACGAAGGCGGCACCCACGGCCGCAAGGTGATCCAGGCCGTCGGCCGCGAAGCCAAGGCCATGCTGGGCAAGGTGCCCGGCAATATCGAAGCCATTCGCCCGATGAAGGACGGCGTGATCGCCGATTTCCTGATCACCGAGCAGATGATCAAGCAGTTCATCAAGATGGTGCATCCGCGCACCCTGCTGTCGCCCAGCCCACGCATCATCATCTGCGTGCCCTGCGGTTCGACCCAGGTTGAGCGCCGCGCCATCAAGGATGCCGCCCTCAAGGCCGGCGCCACGCAGGTGGAGCTGATCGAAGAGCCGATGGCCGCCGGCATAGGTGCTGGCCTGCCGGTGTCCGAGGCCTCGGGTTCGATGGTGGTCGACATTGGTGGCGGTACCACCGAAGTGGGCGTGATCTCGCTGGGCGGCATGGTCTACAAGGGCAGTGTGCGCGTGGGCGGCGACAAGTTCGACGAAGCCATCATCAACTACATCCGCCGCAACTACGGCATGATGATTGGCGAGCCCACCGCTGAGCTCATCAAGAAAAGCATCGGCTCGGCCTTCCCCGGCTCCGAGGTCAAAGAGATTGAGGTCAAGGGCCGCAACCTGTCCGAAGGCGTGCCACGCAGCTTCACCATCAGCTCCAACGAGGTGCTGGAAGCGCTGACCGAGCCGCTCAACCAGATCGTCTCGGCCGTGAAGAATGCGCTGGAGCAAACCCCGCCCGAGCTGGGCGCCGACATCGCCGAGCGCGGCATGATGCTGACCGGCGGCGGCGCGCTGCTGCGCGATCTGGACCGCCTGCTGGCCGAAGAAACCGGTCTGCCCGTGCTGGTGGCCGAAGAGCCGCTGACCTGCGTGGTGCGCGGCTGCGGTATGGCGCTCGAAACGCTCGATCGCAAGGGCGTCACCATCTTCACCAGCGAATAAAAACCACCCAAACAGCGGTTTGCGCAATAATGGCGAGCGCCAGCTACTATGTTTAACATAGCAAGCTGCATGCTCGCCATTGGTGTTTTAGCCTCTGGCGGGCGCTTTCCAACCCGGCTCCAGCATGTCCAGCAATTCCTTCGATAGCGGCGTACCGACGTTCCGCCCGCAAGGCCCCAGCCCCAATGTGCGCTTGGCCTTGTGTGTGGCGCTGGCCGTTTTTCTGATGGTGGCGGACGTGCGCTTCAAGCTCACCGAGCCGCTGCGCAAAGTGGTGGGCACGGCCTTGTACCCGCTGCAATGGGTGATGCTGCAACCGGTGCAAATGGTGCAGCACGGCAGCAAGTATTTTGAAGACCTGCATACCGCGCAGACGGCCGCTGCCGAGGCCGAGAAAAAAGCCGTGCAGCTGGCGCAACGCGCCAACCTGGTAGAGACGCTGGACCACGAAAACCAGCGCCTGCGCCAGTTGCTCAATCTCACGCCGCGCCTGGCCACCAAGGGCACGCCAGCGCAGGTGGTGTACGAGACCGCCGATGCCTACAACCGCCGTGTGGTGATCGACAAAGGCGAGGTGGCCGGCATCAAGCGCGGCTCGCCAGTGATGGACGAAGGCGGCGTGCTTGGCCAAGTGACGCGGGTGTTCCCGATGTCGGCCGAGGTGACTTTGCTGACTGACCGCGAGCAGGCGATTCCCGTGCTCAACCCGCGCACCGGCGCCCGCGCCGTGGCTTATGGCGACCCGACCAGCTCCTATGGCGGCGGCATCGAGCTGCGCTTCATGCCCAGCAATGCCGATATCCAAGAGGGCGATCTGCTCACCACCAGCGGTGTGGACGGCGTGTATGCGCCCGGCCTGCCGATTGCTCGCATCATCAAGATTGAGCGCCGTGCGGATTCGCCCTTCTCACGCGTGTATTGCGAACCGCTGGCGCAGATGTATGGCGCGCAGTTTGTGATGGTGATCGACCCGTTGCCCGAAGACGCGCTGCCGCCGCGCCCTGCGCCCGATACGTCGAAAAAACCGGAAGGCCCGTCCTCGACGCCGCGAAAGGGCAAGCGCGGATGACGATACGCCAGACACAAGGAGAGCAGCGATGATCATGCCGCGTGGGCAGCCGCTGCTGCTGCCGGTCAACCCCTGGTTTATCGCGCTGAGCATTTTGCTGGCGCTGATGTTCAACCTGCTGCCGCTGGGCCGCGGTGTGTGGCTGCCCGACATGCTGCTGCTGGTGCTGGTGTTCTGGGGCGTGCACGAGCCGGGCAAGGTGGGCATGGCCTGGGCCTTTGTGCTGGGGCTGTGCATGGATGTGCACCAGTCTTCGTTGCTGGGCCAGCATGCGCTGGTCTATTCGGGCGTGATGTATGGCGTGGCCATGCTGCGCCGGCGCATCACCTGGCTGAGCGTGTTGGCGCAGGCGGTGCAGGTGCTGCCGCTTTTCATGGCCGCCGATGTGGTGCAGATGCTTATGCGCATGCTGCTGCGCGGCGGCTTCCCGGGTTGGGGCTTTATCACGCCTAGTCTGTGGTGCGCCTTGCTCTGGCCGGTGGTGAGCTGGTTGCTGCTGCTGCCGCAACGCCAGCCGCCCGACCACGACGAGAACCGGCCTTTGTAAGCCCGCTGCCAGCAGCCCAACGCGATGACCGAGATCCACAACTCCGAACGCGACCTCAGCCAGTTCAAGCTGCGGGTGGTGGTGATCGGCCTGGTGGTGCTCATCTGCTTTGGCATTCTGGTCTCGCGTCTGTATGTGCTGCAGGTGGAGCGCCATGACGATCTGCTGGCCCAGGCCGAGAGCAACCGCACGGCGGTGGTGCCCATCGTGCCCAACCGTGGCCAGATCTACGACCGCAACGGCGTGCTGCTGGCCACCAACTACTCGGCCTATACGCTGGAGATCACCCCTTACAAGGTGAGCGATGTGGAGGAGACGATTGACGCGCTGTCCGAGATCATCGACATCACGCAGCGTGACCGCCGCCGCTTCAAGCGCTTGCGCGAGGATTCGCGCAACTTCGATTCGCTGCCGATCCGCTCGCGCCTGACTGACCAGGAAGTGGCCAAGTTCACTGCGCAGCGCTACCGTTTCCCGGGCGTGGATGTGAAGGCCCGCCTGTTCCGCACCTACCCGATGGGCGAAACCGGCGCGCACATCATTGGCTACATCGGCCGCATCAACCAGCGCGAGAAAGAGCGCATCGACGATTCGGACGACTCTGCCAACTACCGCGGCACCGAATACATCGGCAAGACCGGCGTCGAGGCCAGCTACGAGAAAGAGCTGCACGGCCAGACTGGCGTGGAGCGCATGGAGACCTCGGCCGGCGGCCACGCCGTGCGCAAGCTGGGCAGCGCGCCCGCCACGCCGGGCGAGAGCGTGGTGTTGTCGATCGACATCAAGCTGCAAAAAATGGTGGAAGAGCTGTATGGCGAGCGCCGGGGCGTGGCCATTGCCATCGACCCGCGCAGCGGCGAGCTGCTCACCATGGTGAGCAAGCCCACGTATGACCCGAACCTGTTTGTCGAAGGGATCGATCAGGAGAGCTGGAAAGCGCTGAACGAATCTATTGACCGCCCACTGCTCAACCGCGCCATGCGCGGAACCTACCCGACCGGCTCCACCTACAAGCCCTTCATGGGCCTGGCCGGGCTGGAGACGGGCAAGCGCACGCCATCGTCCATCATTCAGGACGGCGGCAGCTGGACCTTTGGCGGCCATACCTTCCGCTCGGGCCACGCGCTGGGGCCGGTCGATCTGAACCGCGCCATCCAGCACTCGTCCAATGTGTACTTCTATACGCTGGCCAATGAGATGGGCGTGGACGCGATCCACGATTTCATGAAGCCGCTGGGCTTTGGCCAGATCACCGGCATCGACCTGCCCGGCGAAGTGCGCGGCGTGCTGCCCAGCACCACCTGGAAGCGCGAAACCTACAAGCGCCCCGAGCAGAAAAAGTGGTTTGCTGGCGAGACCATTTCGCTGGGCATTGGCCAGGGTTACAACAACTTCACCATCTTGCAGCTGACGCATGCGCTGGCCACCTTGGTGGACAACGGCAACAGCCGCGTGCCGCACGTGGGCCGTGCGCTGATCGACCCGGTGACCGCCGCGCGTCACCCGATAGAGCAGCCTCCGCCCAACAACCTGGGCTACAAGCAAAGCAATGTTGACGCGGTCAAGCGCGGCATGGTGTCGGTGGTGACGGGCGGTACAGGCCGTGGCTCGTTTGGCAACGCACGCTATTCGGCGGGCGGCAAAACGGGGACCGCGCAGGCCATCACCATTGGCCAGAAGGAAAAGTACAACGCCTCCAAGCTGGCCGAGCGCCAGCGCGACCACGCGCTCTACATCGCCTTCGCGCCTGCTGACGACCCCAAGATTGCCGTGGGCGTAATCGTGGAAAACGCCGGTTTCGGCGCGGGTAGCGCAGCGCCAATTGCCCGCCGCATCATCGACTACTGGTTGCTGGGCGATTACCCCAGCGAAGCCGACATGGCCGCCATGCAGCGCGGCCAGGCGACGGCGCCGATTGGCACGCCGCGCCGGGTGCAAGACATTCCCATGCAGCCGCTGAACGAGCCGCCGCAGTAAGGCCGCACGCTCAAAAAAGCCGCTGGCGTGTGAATAACGCCAGCGGCTTTTTCCTGGGATATTCTCGGAATATTGGGTATTCAAACAGCACCACTTCGCAGTGAAGCGGGCATTGGGAATGCTTACCCCAATGGTGAGATGGACCCGTAGGCTAGGCGTCTGGGGCGCAGACAGTACACGTGTACGGCAAGGCCCAGCAACAACGCATACGGGTTCATATCACCACCTCGAAACGAAGACTCTCAACACCGGCGTGCAGCTGGCTTTGTCACCGCGCTTGCGCCTCTAGGAAACCCGTGATGCAAAGGAATTGGGTTTGCCTCAGCCGCCGTTGATGACTTGCATGAACTTGCTCTGTGCAGCCATGACGGCCTGGCCCTTTTTGTTGGACTCGTCGATCAGCGCATTGATCTCCATGAGCACCTTGGCATCGCTCACCTGGAAGATGGAACCCAGCATCTTGATCTGCTCTTTGTGCTGCTCGGCGTAATCGGCCACTTTGTCGACGCTGGTGAACATCTCGTCGAGCAGCGGGAGCATTTCCTTGAAGGCGGCGGCCGGCTTGCTCACCGACTTTTCGTAGGCCTTGTCGTAAACCGGCTTGAGGTCTTCGGGCTGTTGGAAGCTGGCGCGTGCCGCGTCGGCCTTGGCCAGGCTGGCGTCCAAGGTGCTGCGCAGCTGCTTGAGGTTTTCGCGGGCGCCTTGCAGATCGCCACGGCGCTGGACGATGGCGCTCAGCGAGCCGAGGTTGCCCATGGATGTGAGCTTGTTGGCGGGGGAGTTGATCACCTGGTTGAGCTCCTGGTGGAAGCTCTGGATCACCTCGTACTGCTTGGCGTAATCGTCGCCCAGCGTGTCGCGGTCCTGCTTGGTCAGCAGCGGCAGCACGGGGCCTTTCACATCGATGACCCGGGTTTGCAAAAAGCCGATGAAGGCGGCGCGCTGCTTGGGCTCTTGCGAACAGGCAGCCAGCAGCGCGGCGCTGAACCACAGTAACGCCAGCAGGCGCAAAAAGCGAGATTGGTGAATTGAATGCATGCCGCAAACCGATAGTTGCAATGCATGCATCGTAGCCGCACTGCCTGACGAGCGGCCAACAAGATCGCGGTGGGCGTTGTGCGGTGGCGTCAGCCGTGCTGCTGCGCTCTCAGCGGATAAATGCGTCGTAGCCGGTTTTCAAGATCAGCGCGCTCACCACGACGATGAACATGCCGCGCACAAAGCCCGAGCCTTTTTTGAGTGCCATCCAGGTGCCCAGCATGCTGCCCAGCACATTGGCCACAGCCAGCGGAATCGCAAAATGCCACCACACATGGCCTTTGGCGGTGAACAGAATCAGCGCGGCAACATTGGTGGCGATGTTCAAAATCTTGGCGCTGGCCGAGGCGTTCAAGAAGTCGTAGCCGAGCCAGCGCACAAACAGAAAGACAAAAAAGCTGCCGGCGCCAGGGCCGAAAAAGCCGTCATAAAAACCGATGCTGGCGCCAATGGCGCAGGCCACCCAGGCTTCGACGCGGCCGCTGTAGCGTGGTGCATGCGTTTGGCCCAGCTGCTTTTTGTACAAGGTGTAGCCCAGCACGGCCAGCAAAATGATGGGCAAGGCCTTGCGCAGCATGCTCGGGTCGATGACGGTGACCGTCCAGGCGCCCAGCAGCGATGCGGCAAAACCGGCCAGTGCTGCGGGCCCAATAGCGGCCCAGCGCATATCGACCCGTTTGGCGTATTGGCGCGCCGACATCATGGTGCCCCAGACGCTGGCGCTCTTGTTGGTGCCCAGCAAGGTGGCCGGCGGCGCAGAAGGAAAAGCGCCAAACAGCGCTGGCACCAGAATGAGGCCACCGCCCCCGACAATTGCGTCGACAAAGCCGGCGAACATCGAAGCCAGCGTGACAAAAATCCATTCCATGGCCGCGATTGTCGCACCGCAACAGGGCGTAACCCTGTGTACCAGAGGCGCTAAATGCGGGGTGGCGGGCAGAACAGCGGGCGCGGGCGATGCTGCTGCACCAGAAAAACAAAAAGCGCCCGTAGGCGCTTTGGAAGGGGCATCTCTTTTTTTGTGATGCTTTATCAATATGTTTGAGTTATCGAGATGTCTCCTCGGTCCTCTCGTAGAGCACTGTTTCAGTGCCTCGAGTGCCTCTACTATAGGCGATGGCACCGGCATGGTGCATCAGGATTTACCCGCAAGGTAACTCGGAATGTGTAAAGTCGGCCAAAACCCGTTTTGGGACAGGAATTTGTCTTACAACGGCGCAGTTGCCCAGTTGTTGCGCACGAAATTGGTGTGAATCTGTGGTTTTGGGCTGCAAATGGCCTGGATTGGTGCGCTGCTGAGCCCGGTTGGCAGCGCGGCCTTTGGTAACCGCGCTGAAACCGGGGCCTGCACCATCATGGCCCGTGGCTGGCCAGAATCCATTCGGCGGCGCGCTCGGCCATCATCAAGGTGGGCGAGTTGGTGTTGCCGCTGGTGATGGTGGGCATGGCGCCGGCATCCACCACGCGCAGCCGGCGCACGCCGCGCACGCGCATTTCGCTGTCGAGCACGGCCATCGGGTCGTTGTCTGCGCCCATTTTGGTGGTGCCGACCGGGTGGAAGATGGTGGTGGCAATGTCGCCAGCCAGGCGCGCCAACTCTTCGTCGCTCTGGTATTGCGCGCCGGGCTTCCACTCGACCGGGTGGTATTTGGCCAGCGCCGGTTGCGCGGCGATCTGGCGGGTGACGCGCAGGCTGTCGGCCGCAACCTGGCGGTCTTCGTCCGTCGACAGGTAGTTGGGTGCAATGGCGGGTGCGGTTTTGAAATCGGCGTTCTTGATCTGCACCGTGCCGCGGCTGGTGGGGTTGAGGTTGCAGACGCTGGCAGTGAAGGCCGGAAAGTTGTGCAGCGGCTGGCCAAAGGCATCGAGCGACAGCGGCTGCACGTGGTACTGGATGTTGGGGTAGGGTTTGTCGGGGCTGCTGCGGGTGAAGGCGCCCAGCTGTGACGGCGCCATGCTCATCGGGCCGCTGCGTTTGAGCACGTATTCCAGGCCGATGCGCGCCTTGCCCAGCAGGTTGTTGGCCATCATGTTCAAGGTGGGTGCGCCGTCGATTTTGTAGACCGCGCGTATCTGCAAATGGTCTTGCAGATTGGCGCCCACACCGGGCAGATCGTGCTGTACGGCAATGCCGTGCTCGCGCAGCAGATCGCCGGGGCCAATGCCCGAGAGCTGCAGGATTTGCGGCGAGTTGATGGCGCCGGCGCTCAGAATCACTTCTTTGTCGGCCTGCACGGTGATGGTTTCGGTGCCGGTCCAGACCTCGGCGCCAGTGCAGGCGAGCTGGCCGTCGGGTTGGCGCGCGAGCACCAGGCGGCTGACCTGGGCGTTGTTCCAGATCTCGACGTTCGGGCGGCCGTAGCAGGTCGGGCGCAAAAAGGCCTTGGCCGTGTTCCAGCGCCAGCCGGCTTTCTGGTTGACTTCGAAATAGCCTACGCCTTCGTTGCTGCCGCGGTTGAAATCGTCGGTGGCAGGAATGCCGGCTTGCTGCGCGGCCTCGGCAAACGCATCCAGAATGTCCCAGCGCAGGCGCTGCTTTTCCACACGCCATTCGCCGCCGCTGCCGGTGCGGCGGTTGCCGTGCAATTGTGCAAAGCTGGGGCTGGCCGTGCCTTCGTGGTCGAGCCGCCAATGGTCTTCGTGGCGCTTGAAGTAGCCCAGGGTTTCGTTCCAGCGCCAGCGGGCGTCGCCGGTCAGCTCGGCCCAGTGGTCGTAATCACGCGACTGGCCGCGCATGTAGATCATGCCGTTGATGCTGGAGCAGCCGCCCAGCGTTTTGCCGCGCGGGTAGAGCAGGCTGCGGCCGTTCAGGCCGGCATCCGGCTCGGTTTTGTAGAGCCAGTCGGTGCGCGGGTTGCCAATGCAGTACAGGTAGCCCACGGGGATGTGGATCCAGTGGTAATCGTCGCGCCGACCGGCCTCGATCAGCAGCACCCGGTTGCGCGGGTTTTTTGAGAGGCGGTTGCACAGCAAGGCGCCAGCCGTGCCTGCGCCGATGACGATGTAATCGAAAGAAGTGTTGTCTCCGGGTGTCATTTTCTGAATCAATACCTCGGGCCTCCGGTGCCGCCCCCAATGCTGATAAACAGCTTGCAGTGTGCGAAATGCGGCCGCACTTGCCAACCGGGTAAAGACCGATGCAGGGCAGGGCACTGCAGACAATCGGCACGCTTACCTACAGTGGGCGCTGTGGTTGCTGCACACGGGCAGGCTGCGCCTGGGCGACACTCCGGCTATAGTCGCGTATTGCGTACACAACAATACAGACAGCACGCTTACTCCATGGCGGATTCAGCACCTCATATCACCGATGCCAACGACGCAGGCCAGCGCTGGGCGCAGCTGCGCGGCCGCTGGGGCGCGGCTGAGCTGGGCGACCGCAAGCAGTGGAAGCAGGCGCGGGCCCAGTTGCGCGCCCACCCGGCAGCCGACGACCAGGGCTGGGATTTGACGGGCGCCGACTGGCTTGACCACGTGGGCGCCCAACTCTTGTGGGAGCACTGGCGCCAGCAGCGCCCGGCGCAGCTGCGCATGACGCCCGTGCAGCAGCAGATGCTTGAGCGCATTGCGGCGCTCACCATTGCCTGCCCGCCGGCGCCCAAGGTCAATTGGCTGGGCTGGCTGATCCAGCTGGGCCTGGTGCTGCTGGGCTTTATCCGCCATGTGCGCGCCATGGTCGAGATGGTGGGCCAGCTGCTGATCGATGTGTTGCGCCTGCTGCGCAACCCGGTGCGCGGGCCTTGGCGCGATTTCTCGGGCAACCTCTACTCCACCGGCACCACGGCTTTGCCGATTACCGCGCTGGTCGGTTTTTTGATTGGCGTGGTGCTGGCCTATCTGATGTCGCTGCAACTGCGCCAGTTTGGCGCGGATGCCTTCATCGTCAATATCCTGGGCATCTCGCTGGTGCGAGAGCTGGGCCCGCTGCTGGGCGCAATTTTGGTGGCTGGCCGCTCGGGCTCGGCCATCACGGCGCAGATTGGCGTGATGCGCGTGAACGAAGAGCTCGACGCGATGCAGGTGATGGGCATCCCCAAAGGCTTTCGCCTGGTAATGCCGCGCGCGCTGGCGCTGGCGGTGGCCATGCCGCTGGTGGCAGTGTGGACGACGATGTGCGCGCTGGTGGGCGGCATGCTGGCGGCTGATGCGGCCATGGGCGTATCGCCCGCGTATTTCATCCAGGCCATGCCCAATGCGGTGAACATCGCCAACCTGTACCTGGCGCTGGCCAAATCGGTGACCTTTGGCGTGGCCATTGCGCTGATCGCCTGCCACTGGGGTTTGCAGGTGGAGCCCAATACCCAGAGCCTGGGCCGCGGCACCACCTCGTCGGTCGTGATCTCGATCACCGCTGTGATTGTGCTGGACGCGATCTTTGCCATCGCTTTCCGCCACGTAGGGTTCTAGCCATGCTTGCCGCCACCGCTACTGCCGCCACCCGCCCCGCAGCTGCCGCCAAGCCGGTGGTGCAGATCCGCAAACTCTGGACCGTGTTTGGTCGCGGCGATCAGGCTTTCTCGATCCACCAGGACCTCGATCTGGACGTCTACCAGGGCGAGATTCTCACCTTGGTGGGCGGCTCGGGCACCGGTAAATCGGTGCTGCTGCGCCAGATTCTGGGCCTGCTGCAACCGGCCAAGGGCGAGGTGCTGGTGCAAGGCACGCCGGTGCAAGAGCTCAGCCGCCAGGGCGCTGCCTCGCGCATTGGCATGCTGTTTCAGCAAGGGGCTTTGTTCTCGGCCTTCAATGTGCTGGAGAACATTGCTTTTCCGCTCAACGAACAAGGCACCCTGCCCGCATCGGTGGTGCGCGATGCGGCCATGGTCAAGCTGCAGATGGTGGGCCTCAAGCCCGAGCATGCCACGCGCATGCCGGCCGATCTCTCGGGCGGCATGATCAAGCGCGTGGCACTGGCGCGCTCGCTCATCATGGACCCGCCGCTCTTGCTGCTCGACGAGCCCACCGCCGGGCTCGATCCGAACAGCTCGGACGAGTTTTGCGAACTGCTCAAAAACCTGCACAGCGAGCTGGGCCTGACGGTGGTGATGGTCACGCACGATCTGGACACCTTGTTCGCGCTGTCGAGCCGGGTGGCGGTGCTGGCAGAGAAAAAAGTGATCATCAGCGCCACGCCCGCCGAGGTGGTGCACTTCAAGCACCCGTTTATCGAACATTTCTTCCTGGGCGAGCGCGGTCGGCGCGCCATGGCGCCGGTAGCGCCTCAGCCAGCGACAGAAGCAAAGGAATAGCTATGGAAAACAAATCGCATGCATTGGCGGCCGGCTTGTTTGTGGTGGTGTTGATGGCGCTGGTCATCGGGCTGAGCCTGTGGCTGGGCCGGGACACCACGGCCTACACGCGCTACGAGCTGTCCACGCAAGAGAGCGTCAGTGGCTTGCAGCTGCAAGCGGCGGTGCGCTACAAGGGTGTGCCGGTGGGCAAGGTGGTGGGCATCGAGTTCGACCCCGAGAAAAACGGCCAGGTGCTGATCCGGATTGCCGTCAACGCCGAAGCGCCGATTGCGCCTTCAACCTACGCGATGCTGGGTTTCCAAGGCGTGACTGGCCTGGCGCACATCCAGCTCGACGATGACAGCAACATCACCACCCCCTTGCCGCCCGGCCCCGACGGCCTGCCGCGCCTGCCCATGCGGCCTTCGCCGTTTGGCCAGATTGCTGAGCAAGGCCCGGTCATCATGCAGCAGGTGGAAGACGCCACGCGCAAGGTCAACGACCTGCTGGGCACCGAGAACCAGCGCCAGCTCATGGCCACGGTACAAAGCCTGGGCCAGGCCGCACAAAGCCTGGACGCGCTGAGCAAGCGCATGCAGGTGACGGTAGAGACCAAGCTCGATCCGGCGCTGGCCTCGCTGCCTGCTGTGGCGCAAGATGCACGCAAAACGCTGGTCAGCATTCAGCACACCTCCAACGATGTCAGCAAGGCCATGACCAGCCTGTCCGCCAAGGGCGGCGTGGTCGACCGGATGGGCACGGCGGTCGAGAAAGTCAGCGATGCGGCGGACAACTTCAACCGTGGCACCTTGCCCAACCTCAACCGCACCATGGGCGATGTCAGCAGCTCGGCTCGCCGCCTGGGCGAGACGGCCGACAATTTCAAGAACAACCCGCAGTCGCTGATCTACGGCAGCTCGACTGCGCTGCCGGGCCCCGGTGAACAGGGCTTTGTGGCGCCACCGGCCGCGGCCGGCGCCCGTTGAAGCCAAGAGCGATAGGAAGACACCATGTTTGAAACCGCTTCCCCCCTCGTCCAGCGCTGTGGCCGCTGGGCTGTTGCCACGGCAGCGCTGGCGCTGCTGGCGGCCTGTTCGGCTCTGCCGCAAAAGCCGGCGCCGGTGGCGCGCTACGACTTTGGCCCGCAATTGCGCCAAGCCAGCGACGCGGCCGTGCCAGCCAACACCATGCCGCTGATTCTGGCCAATGTGCGCTCTGCCGGTGTGCCCGATTCCAGCACGGCCATCCACTACCGCCTGGCGTATGCCGATGTGCGCGAGCTGCGCCCCTACACGCAAGCGCGCTGGACGATGCAGTTCGACCAACTGATCCAGCAGCGCGTACGCGATGCACTCAGTGCGCAGCGCGCCGTGGTGCTGGGGGACGATGGTGCCATGCAAGCCCTGAACCGGGGCGCCGTGCCAGCCATGCTGCGCCTGGATGTGGAAGAGTTCGACCAGGTGTTTGAATCCACCACCTCCAGCCACGGCGTGCTGCGCCTGCGTGCCACGCTCACCGAGGTGACGCCCAAGGGCGAAGTCTGGCTGGGGCAGCAGGTGTTCACGGCGCAGCAGCCCGCCACCAGCGCCGATGCCGCCGGTGGCGCTGCGGCTTTGGGCGCCGCCACCGACCAAGTGGCCCAGCAGCTCGATGCCTGGCTGCGCAAGCTGGGGCGCTGAGCATGCCCCGCTTTGCTGTTGCCGCCACTGCAAAAGCACTGCTCGTGTTGGCTGGGCTGTGCAGCCTGCAAGTGGCAGGCGCGGTGACGCCGGCCATGACGAGAGCGGAATTTGTAGAAGCGCGGGACACCATCAACACCCGTCACGACAAGGCCTTGGCGCACTGCAAAACCGAGGGCGGTGCCGCGCAGCCACGCTGCAAGCTGCAGGCCGACGGGCGCCGCCGTATCGATCTGGCGGTGCTGGAGGCGCGCTACCACCCCAGCGCCAACAACAGCTACAAGGCCGTAGCCGCTGATGTGGAGATGCGCTACACACTGGCGCAAGACACTTGCAAAACCAAACACGCGGGCAGCGACAAAGAGGCCAAAGCCGCACTCAAGGAGTGCAACGACAAAGCCAAGACCGAGCGCTTTAGCGGCCTGCGCGATGCACACCAGCACGCAGCGGGCCAGGCATCGGTAGCCACGCCGCCCAAGAGCGAAGCCGAGCGCCAGCGCGAAGCCGATCTGGACACCGCCATCCGCAAATGCGACAGCCTGCTGGGCGATGCCAACTTGCAGTGCATGCGGGCTCTATCGCCCGAGGCGCGGCAGCGCGCAGCCGAGCGCGCCAGCGGTGGCCCGGCACGCAAAGACTGACCTCGCTCGGTGCGAAAGCGCCATCGCGAACGAAACAAGAGCTGCCGAGGCAGCTCTTGTTGTTGGCGGTTTGTGGTTTAGAAACGGCGCTGGCTCAGCAGCAGCGAGCAGCGCAGTCGCAGCCACTGCATGCGCCTGGCGTTGGCCGGCAGCGGCAGGCGCTCGCCGCGCGCCAGCCAGTCCTGGCGCAGCTCACGCAGTTGCTGGCGCGTGAGTTGCTGCACGGCCTGTTGCCAGAGCTGGCGCTGTCGGGTGATGGCGTTCGTGCTCATGCGGGCTCCTTGGGCAGCGGCCAGGCTGGGGCGGGGTTGGTGGGCGCCGTGCTCTCGCCCTTGCCGAAGGCATACCAGTCGACCTTGCGGGTGGCCACCATCACAATGGCCAGCACGACGAACAGTGCGAGCGATCCCACCACCAAGGCGGTCTGCTCCAGTTGCAGCAGCACAAACAGCAGGCCATACATCACCGCGATCAAGGCGGCAAACGGCAGGCCACGGCGTAAGCTGCCGAGGATGTAGGTGGCGTAATAGCCGAGCAGCAGCACGCAGGCACCAGCGCCCACCGCGTAGGCACGGGCAAAGCCGATGTGCTCGGACAAACTGATCAGCAGCAAAAAGAAGCTGCACAGCGCCGAGCCCACCAGCAGGTATTGCACCGGGTGCACACGCAGCTTCTTCAACACCTCAAACATGGCCACGGCCACAAAGGTGAGCACCACAAACAGCAGGCCGTATTTGGTGGCGCGATCGCTCAGCGTGTAGGGGTTCACCGGGTCGATGAAGGTGGTGCCGAACTGCTCCAGGCACTGGCTGCCTTCCTGCGTAAAACCGGCATCGGGATCGGCGGGCGAGCACAAGGGCTTGCCGCCCAGAAAGCCTTGGCGTGCCGACGAAGCCAGCGCCGAGATGTTCCAGCTGGCGTCAAACGCGCTCTCGCTGATGCTGCGGCGCGAAGGCAGAAAATTGCCGCCAAACGAAGGGTGCGGCCAGTCGGCTTTCAGGCTCACCTCGTTGCTGCCGCCCAGTGGCACAAAGCCCACTTGCTCGGTGCCCACCAGCTCCAGCGCCATCTGCACTTCCAGCGGGGCGGCGCTGTCTGCGGCCACGGCGGGCAAAGCTTTGGACTGCAGGCCGCGCGTGTAGGCCGGGTGGCCGGTGCCTGATTCCAGCGCCACGGCCTGGCCGTTAATGCGCAAGCTGGCGCTGCGGATGCCACGCGGATCGCTCAGCGGTAGCATCAGGCGGGGCGCGTCGCACTGGCGCACGCCATGGCCTTCGGGCTTGCCTTGCAGTTGGTTGCCGGGGGCAAAGCGTGCCACCAGCTGGTCGCTCAGCACGAAGGTGTTGACCTGGTAGAGCCCGCGGGCGCGGGGCTGCATTTGCGCTGCGGCGTTGTGCTTGACTTCGTCGGGCAACGCGTAGCGCTGAAAGCTCACCACGCGGGTTTCGGCGCGGCCTTCGCTGTCTTTGCCGGTGACTTCGCGTGTGCACTGCTGCACCAGCGCCGGGCCGTACAGCGTTTGCGAGCCCGCCGTGCTGTTGACCACGCTTTGCACGGCGCGGTCGCGGTTGTTGATGCGGTCGCGCACCACGTCGCTGATCAGCATCAGCCCCACCATCAGCAAAGCCACGGTAATGGCCAGCGTGAAGGCTTTTTGTACCAGTCTGTTCTTCATGCTCTCACCTCGTTGTCAGTTCGGTGGAGCGAGTCTGCAAAACGCCGGTGAGCCGGGCATGAAGCGTGTGAAGCCAGGGTGAAATGCGCTAGCTGTGTGGCGAAAAATCCAGCACCACCTGCAAGCCGGGCTGGGTGTTGGCAAAGCGCAGCTGGCCGTTGTGCAGCTGCATGATGCGGTGCACGATGGACAAACCCAGGCCGGTGCCGCTGCGCTCGCCATTGGGGCGCGGCGTGGTGAAAAAGCGCTCGCCCAGCTTGTGCATCAGTGCATCAGGCACACCCGGCCCGCTGTCTTGCACGGTGACGCTGTTTGGGCCCAGCTGCACCAGCACCTGGCTGCCGGCGGGTGAGAAATCCAGCGCATTGGCCAGCAGGTTGCTGATGGCCAGCTCCACCAGGCGCGCGTCCCAGGCGCCGCTGCTGCCTTCGCCCTGCAACTGCAGGGCAATGCCTTTTTGGGCGGCCGTGGTTTGCAGCTGGCGCAGCGCTTGTTCGGCGCATTGGCGCAGGCTGGTACTGGCGGGGGAGCTGGCCGGGGCGAGCGCCGGGCGCTGCTCCAGCTGGCTCAGCTGCATCAGCTGGTCGATCAGGTTTTGCAGGCGCAGGCTCTGGTCTACCACCTGCTGGGCAAACAGCTGGCGGTCGGCGGGCGGCAGCTCGTCTTGCAGCAGCTCGCCGGCGCCGCGAATGGCGGCCACCGGGCTTTTGAGCTCGTGCGTGAGCGCGCGCACATAGCCTTCGATGTAATCACGCCCTTCAAGGCGGCGGCGCATGGAATCCATGGCCTGGGCCAGGTCGCCGAGCTCGCCCGGGACCTCGGGCACGGGCGGCGTGGCGGGCGCTGGCTGGCTGCCATCGGCCTCGTGCAAGGTGGGCGCTTGCACATGCTGGGCGTAGCTGCGCAGCTTGCGCACCTGGGCCACCAGCCACCAGGTGATGGCAAAGCCGACGGCGGCCGAGAGCAGCAGAAAAAGCAGGCCGCCGCGCAGCATTTTGCTTTCGCCGCGGTCGATGATGGCCTGCACCGCGTGCGCGGCTTTGGAGACCGTCAGCACGCCGGCAATCTTGCCATTGAGCAAGATGGGGGCAGACACATACATCACGCTGGTGGCTTCGTCCGTGGCCACATCGCGCGTGGTGCGGGCGCCGTACTCGCCTTGCAAGGTGCGGGCGATATTGCGCCAGCGCGAGTAGTCGGCGCCTATATCTTGGCCGGCCGAATCGAAGAGCACGCGGCCTTGCGCGTCGGTCACGGTCACACGCAGATCGAGGGTGGATTTGCGCGTGTCCCAGATCCAGACCTGCACCTTTTGCTGCGCCACGGCTTGCACGTGGCGCGCAAAGCGGCTGCTGTCGGGCGCGCTGGCCAGGCTGCCGTTGGCCATGTCGTCGCCGGCAAAGGGTGCGAGCAGGTAGGCGGTTTCGACCAAGGTGTCCTCGGTCACTTTGCGCACGCTGGGCTTGATCTCGACCATGAACACGCGCAGCACAAAAAAGGCCGCCAGGCCATTGATCAGGAAAAAGGCGAACAGCAGCCGGATGCCCAGACGCATGGCGCAGCCTTACTGCGGCAGGCGCAGGCTGTAGCCCATGCCGCGGTGCGTGCTGATGAAATCGCTCTCGGGCAGCACGGCGCGCAGCTTGGCGCGCAGGGTTTTGATGTGCGTGTCGACCGTGCGATCGGTGCTGTCGCTGTCGCTGCCCCAGACGGTATCGAGCAGGTGCTCGCGGCTGAGGATGCGGCCCTTGGCCGCCACCAGGCTGGCGAGCAGTTGGTATTCGCGCCGCGTCAAATCGAGCGTCTGGCCTTGCAGCAAAATGCGCTGGCCGACTTCGTCCACCTGCAGCACAGAAGTACTTGACGAAGCTGGTTGCTGGACGGCAGGCGCTGGCGCAGAGAACTGCTGCACCCGGCGCAGCAAGGCGCGTGTGCGCGCCACCAGCTCGCGCGGGCTGAAGGGCTTGGTCAGGTAGTCGTCGGCGCCCAGCTCCAGGCCGAGCACGCGGTCCATCTCTTCACCGCGTGCGCTCAGCACCAACATGGGCGCGGTGACGCCGCTGGCGCGCAGCTGGCGGCACCAGTCGAGGCCATTGCCGTCGGGCAGGCCAACGTCGAGCAAGAGCGCGTCGTAGCGGCCGCTGGCCCATTGCTGGCGTGCATCGACGATCAGCAGGCTGTGTGTGCAGCGGATACCGTCGCGCTCGAGCGCATAGCAGACGGTGCGGGCAATGGCCGGGTCGTCTTCCAGCAGCAGAACATGGGGTTGTGTGTGCATGCTTCAGCGCCCGCCAGACACGTCGAGGATGGCGCCAGTGGAGTAGCTGCTCTTGTCCGACATCAGCCAGTAAATGGCCTCGGCCGTTTCTTCGGCAGTGCCGCCGCGCCCCATGGGCACGCCAGGTGCCAGGCGGGCCACGCGGTCGGGCTGGCCGCCGCTGGCGTGAATGTCGGTTTCGATCAGGCCCGGGCGCACCGCGTTGACGCGGATGCCCTGGCTGGCCACTTCGTGCGCCAGGCCCAGCGTCATGGTGTCGAGGGCGGCTTTGCTGGCGGCGTAATCTACATACTGGTTGGCCGCGCCCAGGCGCGCTGCCGCGCTGGAGACATTGACAATGCTGCCGCCTGCGCCGCCGTGGGCGGTGCTCATGGCCAGCACGGCTTCGCGCGCGCAGGCAAAACTGCCCAGCACATTGATGGCAAACATGCGCTGCCAGCGTGCCATGTCCATCTCTTGCAGGCGCTGGGCGCGATCCACCACACCGGCGTTGTTGACCAAGGCGCGGATGCGACCGAGCCGCTCGGCCACCTGGGCGAACATGGTTTTTACCTGCGCATCGTCGGCCACATCGGCCTGCACGGCCATGGCGCGCTGGCCCAGGGCCTGCACCTGTTGCACTACCTCGGCCGCGGCTTGCGCGTTGTGGCTGTAGTTAACGGCCACATCCCAGCCGTTGCGGGCAGCGAGTACGGCGGTGGCGGCACCAATGCCACGACTTGCGCCCGTGATCAAAACAATCGAAGTCATCCCGTAGTATTCTCATTCATCAGATTGAATCCATTACAGCAACGCAAAGGAGAATTGGCAATGGGCACTGTTGTTGAACTGAAATCCCAGGACGGTTTTGTTTTCCCCGCCTACGTGGCCGAACCCGCCAGCAAGCCGCGCGGCGCCATCGTGGTGCTGCAGGAGATTTTTGGCGTGAACTCGCACATCCGCTCGGTGGCGGACCGCGTGGCGCAAAACGGTTATCTGGCCATCGCACCGGCAACTTTCGCGCGCGTGAAAGCGAATGTGGAGCTCGGCTATACCGATGCCGACATGCAAGCCGGCTTCGCGCTCAAGACCGAGGTGGATGCATTGCCCGCGCCGGGCGTGCTGCAAGATATCCAGGCCGCCATCAACGAAGGCGCCAAGCGCACCGGCGGCAAGGTGGGCATTACCGGTTTTTGCTGGGGCGGCTTGCTCACTTGGCGCGCGGCTTGCGAGCTCAAAGGCCTGGCAGCGGCTGTCACCTACTACGGTGGCGGCATGACCACGCCCGAAGAAGCGGCCCGCCAGCCCCAGTGCCCGACCATGGCGCACTTTGGCAACAAGGACCACTGGATTTCGCTGGAATCGGTGGAGGCTTTCAAGCAAAAGCACGCCGAGATCGAGGTGTTTGTGTACGAGGCCGACCACGGCTTCAACTGCGACCAGCGCGGCTCTTACGACGCTGCAGCGTCCGCCGCAGCCCGCGCCCGCACGCAAGCCTTCTTTGCCAAGCATGTAGGCTGATAGCGCAGTAAAACGCAGCGCAGGCTGCTCACCTCTCAAAGCCTTGTTGGTGCAACGCCAGCAAGGCTTTGTTGCATTTGGGGCGGCGCGTTGTAATGCCACCGTCATTACCCGCCCAGAAGATGCAGCGCATCGCCAACTACCAACGATAGCCATGATGCGAGCTTTTTCTTTGAATGCGCAAGCCACTCCGTTGCGCTGGACGCTGGCCGCGCTGGCCGGTGCTGCGCTGCTGAGCGCTTGTGGCGGCGGTGGCTCTGACGGCGGCAAGCCGGCCACGGCGACTTTGGCCGTGCTGGAGACGACCGATCTGCACTTCAACATCCGCAGCTACGACTACTTCAAGCTGGCCGACGATCCCTCCTACGGTTTTGAGCGCACGGCAGCGCTCATCCGCAAGGCGCGCAGCGATTTCGCCAACACCTTGCTGGTGGACAACGGCGACACCATCCAGGGCTCGGCGCTGGCCGATTACGAGGCGCAGATTGCGCCCATCGCCTGCGAGCAGCAACTGTCCATGTACAAGGCCATGGGCGTGCTCAAGTTCGATGCGGGCACGCTGGGCAACCATGAGTTCAACTACGGCCTGCCTTATCTCAACCAGGTACTCGGCGGCGGCCTGCAGGTAGAGGGCGTGGACGCCAGCAAAAAGTGCGCTGGTGCCGGTTTCCCGATGGCGCTGGCCAACGTGCTGAGCACCAAGACCCAGGCGCCGCTGGTGGCGCCCTATGTGCTGCTGGAGCGCGAACTGAACGCCACCGACAAAGATGGCAAGGCCGTGAAGCTGCCGATCAAGATTGGCGTGATCGGCTTTACCACGCCCGGCATCATGAACTGGGACAAGCGCCATCTGGAGGGCAAGCTGCGCGTGACTGGCGCGGTAGAAGCCGCGCAAAAATACGTGCCCGAGCTGCGCAGCAAAGGCGCTGATATCGTGGTGGCGTTGTTGCACGGCGGGCTCGATGCTTCGGACTACCGCGCCGATATGGAAAACCCTGGTCTGCACCTGAGCAAGGTGGCCGGCATTGATGCCATGGTGATGGGCCACCAGCACAGCGTTTTCCCCGACACGGCAGAAAAGCCGGCCTTCAGCATGGCGGGTGTGGACAACAAGGCCGGCACCATCAACGGCGTGCCGGCGGTGATGGCCAGCTCCTGGGGCAAGGCGCTGGGCGTGGTGGCTTTGTCGCTGGTGTGGGACGGCAAGGCCTGGTCGGTGGACAAGGCCAAGAGCAAGTCAGAGCTGCGCAGCACCAGCACCGGCAAAGATGCGGCGGGCAAAACCACCTATGTGGCGCCTGACGCCAGCATTGCGCCGGTGGTCGAGAGCCAGCACCAGGCCGCGATCCGCTACGTGAAGACGCCGATCGGCCAGACCGATTTCCGCATGGGCACGCAGTTTGCCGATGTGGGCGACCCTGGCGCCATCCAGCTGGTGAACCAGGCGCAGCAGGACTATGTGCAGCGCTACATCCAGGCCAATCTGCCGCAGTACGCGCAGCTGCCGGTGCTGTCGGTCAGCGCGCCTTTCAAATCGGGCTTCCAGGGCGGCGCGGATTACACCGACGTGCTTGCCGGCCCGCTGGCCATCAACAACGCGGCCGATCTGTACCTGTACCCGAACACGGTCTACGCGGTAAAGGTGAACGGCGCTCAGATCAAGAGCTGGCTGGAAGCGGCAGCGCAGCGCTTCAACCGCATCGACCCGGCGGCCACGGCTGACCAGTGGCTGATCAGCAGTTTTCCGGGCTACAACTTCGACGTGTTCACCAGCGCCGATGTGCAGTACCAGATTGACGTGACCCAGCCCGTGGGCAGCCGCATTGTCGGCCTGCAGTACCAGGGCGCCGCCATCAACCCGGCGCAGGAGTTTGTGATTGCCACCAACAACTACCGCGCCACCAGCGGCAAGAGCTTTTTGCCCGAGCTGGACGGCCGCGCCACCATCTACGCTTCGCCCGACGCCAACCGCGATGTGGTGATTGCCTATATCAAGGCCCACCCGAACATCAGCCGCGCCAGCAACGGCGCGGCCAAGAGCTGGCGCTTTGCCAAGACGCCGACGGCCGGCAAGGTCTTGTTCAGATCGGCAGCGAATGCCTTGCCAGTGGCGCAGGCGGCCGGGCTGGCGAATGTGAGCGTGGAGCAGGCTGACGACGGCACGGGCACGCAGCGCGGCATTTACCGCATCGACCTGGGCCAATAAGCTGCCGCCCGCAGCATGCAGGCGCTACCGGCCCGTGCGGGTGAGGTAGCGCTTGTACGAAAAAAAGATGATCAGCGACACCGAGATCAGTGCCATCACGCCCATGGCCCACCAAAAGCCGTTCTGCGTGTGGATCCAGGGGATGTACTCGAAGTTCATGCCGAAGATGGCGGCGATCAGGTTCAGCGGCAAAAAGATGGCGGTGATGGTGGTGAGCGTGCGCATGATGTCGTTGGCGCGGTTGCTCTGCACCGAAAAGTGCATTTGCACGGCGGTTTCGGTGTTCTGCTCCAGCCGGCGTACGTGGTGCACCACGCGCTCGATGTGTTCGAGCACATCGCGGCTGCGCACTTTCAGCGCCTCCAGCTCGCGCTGGGCGCTGCCGGCCTCGGGCACGGGCCAGGTTTCGACGGCATCCACCCAATCTTGTACGGCGGCGCGCTGGTCTTCGCAGATTTCGTCGAGCTGGTGCAGGCCCAGGCGCGCCTCCATCAGGGCTTGCCAGTTGGCGATGCGCTTGCGCGGCGAGAGCAGGGCGCTTTGCCATTGGTCGAGGTGGCGCGAGAGCTCGCGGCGCAGATCGAGATAGTTGTCGACGATGAGGTTGACGATGCGCATCATCAGATCGGCGGGCGAAGCGGGCAAGCGGATCGGCTGCACGGCGCCTTGGCCGGGGGCGGCCGAAGCGGCTGGCGCGCGGAAGGCCTTGTCCTCGCGGGCCAGCCGCTCTTGCGTGGCGTCGGAGATCTGGCCCAGATCAGGCGCGTCGGGCGCGGGCACGCTGCTCTCGGTCTTGGCAAACTGCAGCAGACGGCGGGCATAGGCGTCGCGCACCGTGCAGTCTTCGGGGTGGACGGACAAGAGCACCCGCTCCCAAGCGACAAAGCCTACCGGTGTGGTGTTGATGTGCACCGCATCTGGCAAGGGCTTGGCCGCCGCGCTGCGCCGCGCCGCTGTGAGCGCTGCCGTGCCAGCCTGGGCGGGCGTGGTGGCCAGGCGGCGGATCACCAGCAGATCGTATTGCGAGGTGTAGTCGTAATGCGAGGGCAGTTGCGCGTTCAGCAGATCAGACACGTGCAGATCGACCAGCGGCGCGCCCGTGAGTTTTTGCAGCGCCAGTTGCAGGCTGCCGAGCTGCTCGCTGAAATAGCTGCGCGCGCAAGCCAGCCAGAGAAAGCCTTTGTCGGGCAACTGGTAGGGCACGGCAGCGAGTTCGCTGGCTTCGTTGCCGATGATGTGGAAGATGCGGATGCTCGGTGTGCTCACCCTGGGTCCCTCAAAAGCTGATCCGCGCCAGCATGGCAAACATATTGTCTGATGGAATACCGGGGTGATCCACCAGCGTGACGAGGCGCGGGGCGGTGCGTGCGTTGCGAGTCTTCGTTTTTGGGTGGCGATATGGCTGCGTATGCTTTGTTACCGAGCTTTGCCGTACCCAGGTACTGTCTGCAGCTCGGCGTCGCGCCTACGCAGCCATCTCGCCATTGGGCGGCAGTTCCGAGGCCCGCTCCGCTGCTCCGGCCGCTATTTCAATACCGGGGCAGTTTTTCGTCAACCAGGCTGTCGTAAAAACGGGCCTGTGCAAGTTGCGCAGGCCCGTTGGGTGGTGTTTGCTATTGTTTTTTTAAGCTTTCAGCTTGCGAGCGGCTTCCAGCGAGAAATAGGTCAGGATGCCGTCTGCGCCAGCGCGCTTGAAGGCGAGCAGCGATTCCATCATCACCTGGTCGTGGTCCAGCCAGCCGTTTTGTGCGGCGGCCTTGAGCATGGCGTATTCGCCCGAGACCTGGTAGGCGAAGGTGGGCACCTTGAACTCGTCTTTGACGCGGCGCACCACGTCGAGGTAGGGCAGGCCGGGCTTGACCATCACCATGTCGGCGCCTTCGGCCAGGTCCAGCGCCACTTCGCGCAGGGCTTCGTCGCTGTTGGCCGGGTCCATCTGGTAGACGTTCTTGTCGGCCTTGCCGAGCGCGCCGCGTGTGCCTACGGCGTCGCGGAACGGGCCGTAAAAAGCGCTGGCGTACTTGGCGCTGTAGGCCATGATGCGGGTGTAGATGTGGCCTTGGGCCTCAAAAGCTTCGCGGATGGCGCCAATGCGGCCGTCCATCATGTCGCTGGGCGCGACGATGTCGACACCGGCTTCGGCGTGGTTGAGTGCCTGGCCCACCAGAATCTCCACCGTCTCGTCGTTCAGGATGTAGCCGGTCTCATCGAGCACGCCGTCCTGGCCGTGGCTGGTGTAGGGGTCGAGCGCCACGTCGGTCATCACGCCGAGCTCGGGAAACTCTTTTTTCAGGGCGCGCACCACGCGGGGAATCAGGCCCTCGGGGTTGAGCGCTTCTTTGCCGTCGGGCGCTTTGAGTGCGCTGTCGATCTGCGGGAACAGGGCCAGCACGGGAATGCCGAGCTTGACGCATTCCTCGGCCACGGGCAGCAGCAGGTCCAGGCTCAGGCGGTCGACGCCGGGCATCGAGGGCACGGCTTCGCGCTTGTTCTGCCCTTCGTGCACGAACACCGGGTAGATGAAGTCGTGCGGCGTGAGCACATTCTCACGCACCAGGTTGCGGGTGAACGCGTCGCGGCGCAGGCGCCGGGGACGGTTGTGCGGAAACGGGGTAGGGCTGGACAAATGCATGGCCAAGATTGTGCGCCAGATTGCAAAACCAGGCTGTCGCCCGCTGCCAAGACAGCAAGGCAAGCAGCAGTTTGGCGGGCCGATCTGAGCGGACCGACTGCCCTGCCAGCCCAAACCACTACACTGTGCAACATGCTGATGTTGTGGATCAAAGCCTTTCATATCGTGTTTGTGGCCAGCTGGTTCGCCGGCCTGTTCTACCTGCCGCGTATCTTCGTCAACTTGGCCATGGTGCCGCCGGGATCGACCGCCGAGCGCGAGCGCCTGCTGCTGATGGCGCGCAAGCTCTTGCGCTTCATGACGATGATCGCCGTGCTGGCCATTGGCCTGGGTCTGTGGCTGTGGCTGGGCTGGTGGCGCGGCGCGGGCGGCTGGTTGCACGCCAAGATTTTTGTGGTGCTGCTTATCATTGGCTACCACCATGCCTGCGCGGTGTTGCTGCGCAAGATTGCCAATGGAACGGATCGGCATTCGCATGTCTGGTACCGCTGGTTCAACGAGGTGCCGGTGCTGATGCTGATCGTGGCCGTGGTGCTGGTGGTGGTGAAACCTTTCTGAGATGCAAGAGCAGCCTGCGTCACCGCCTGCGGCAGATAACCACCGCACCATCGCCTGGCCCTTGGTGCCGGTGTATGTGGCGCTGATCATCTTTGCGAGCCTGTTTCCGTTTGAAGGCTGGCGCACGCAGGGTATATCGCCCGCCGAGTTTCTGCTGGCCAAGATTCCGCCACCGTACTGGACCTGGTTCGACGTGCTCATCAACGTGGCCGGCTATGCGCCGCTGGGCTTGTTGCTGAGCCTGGGCTTTTGGCGCCATGGCTGGCGCAAAACCGGTTGGCTTTGGGCTTTGCTGCTGGGCGCCTTGCTGTCGCTGGCGATGGAGTTTTTGCAGATTTTTCTGCCGCAGCGCGTCTCCAGCAATACCGACTGGTTGCTCAATGCCTTAGGTACCTGGCTGGGCGCTTTGCTGGTGCCGCTGCTGGCGTGGCTGGGCGTTTTGCAGCGCTGGAGCGATGTGCGTGACCGCTGGTTCGAGCCCGATGCGCGGGGCGCCATTGTGCTGCTGCTGCTGTGGCCGCTGGCCCTGCTTTTCCCGCCGCCGCTGCCGTTTGGCCTGGGTCAGGTGTTCGAGCGGCTGGAGGGCTGGCTGGTCGATTTTCTGGAGAACACGGCTTTTGAAGAGTGGATGCCGCAGTTCGCGCAGGCGGCCGAGCCGCTGTCGCCCATCGGCCAGCTGGTGGTGGTGCTGCTGGGCTTGCTGGTGCCGTGTTGGCTGGCTTTCAGCGTGATGAGCGATATGTCGCGCCGCATGCTGATGGTGGCGCTGATCTTTTTGGTGGGCATTGGCGTGTCGGCGCTGTCCTCGGCGCTCAGCTACGGGCCGGTGTTCGCCTGGGATTGGCTGGACCAGTCCACCCGCCTGGGCCTGGGGCTGGCGCTGGCTTTGGCGCTGTTGCAAGTGGGCTTGCCGCGCCGCTACTGTGTGCTGCTGCTGCTGATGGGCGTGATGATCGACGTGAACCTGCTCAACCAGGCGCCGCCCAGCCCGTACTACGCCACCGCCTTGCAGTCCTGGGAGCAGGGGCGCTTTATCCGTTTTTTTGGTCTGGGCCAGTGGCTGGGTTGGTTGTGGCCGTTTGCCGTCATCGTCTATGTGCTGATGCGCCTGGCGCGTGTGCCCGCCGACGCGGTGGCGCGGCGCCGCCAGCGCAGTTGAGCGCGGTGCGCCGAAAGGCTTGTGCAGCTGCGGCGTAACGCCAAGCTGCCACAATACGGGCCATCGCATTTGAGAAGAGAGCTTGGCATGAGCGAGCAAAACACCGGCAACAACGGCCAGTACTACAAGCACCACGTGTTCTTCTGTCTGAACGACCGTGTCAACGGCGAGGACAGCTGTGCCCATCATGGCGCCAAAGACATGTTCGACCACTGCAAGGCACGCATCAAGGCTGAAGGCCTGAGCGGCCCCGGCAAGGTGCGTATCAACAAGGCCGGCTGCATGGACCGTTGCGCGGGCGGCCCGATCATGGCTGTCTACCCCGAGGGCGTCTGGTACACCTATATCGACAATGACGATATCGACGAAATCATCGAATCGCACCTGAAGAACGGCCAGGTGGTGGAGCGCCTGGTAACGCCGCCCGACGTGGGCCGCTGAGCGCAGAGCAGGGCCATCTGCCCTGGCTAATAGACTGAAATTTTGAGCAGCAGCGTTTGCAGGAAAGCGCTGACAGCTATGGAGTTGATAGCGTATGAACGCGCAGACTGAACGCTTCACGATCAATGGCCCGGCCGGCGTGCTGGAGATCGCCCGCGATCTGGCCGCCGCCCCCGATGGCCAGGTGCGTGGCACCGCCGTCATCGCCCACCCGCACCCGTTGTTCTCCGGCACCATGGACAACAAGGTGGTGCAGACCTTGGCGCGCGCTTTTGTGGCCTCTGGTTGGAACGCCGTGCGCTTCAACTTCCGGGGCGTAGGCGCGTCGCAAGGCAGCTACGACAAGGGTACGGGCGAGCAGGCCGACATGCTGGCCGTGGTGCAGCAACTGGCCGGCGAAGGCCCGCTGGCGCTGGCCGGCTTCTCGTTCGGCTCTTTTGTCATGAGCCATGTGCTGGCCGAGCTGTGGCCGCAGCGGCAGATCGAAAAAGCGGTCTTCGTCGGCACCGCTGCCACGCGCTTTGCAGTAGCCGCCGTGCCGCCCGAGGCGCACGAGCGCAGCTTGGTCATCCACGGCGAGGCAGACGATGTGGTGCCGCTGTCGGATGTGATGAACTGGGCGCGGCCGCAGATACTACCTGTTACGGTCATTCCTGATGGGGCCCATTTCTTCCACGGACAATTGCCCTTGCTCAAAGGCTTGGTCATGCGCCACCTGAGCGCGGTGGTTTGAGCGCCATCGTATAGTACCGCTACGGATTTTGATGGCCTGCAGCGCATAGGACGGGCGCTGGCAGGCAATTTCTTGGAATGAGTTGGACCACATGAAATCGACCCTGATGCCCACCCTGCGTACCTGGGCTGCTGCAGCCTTGCTGGTGCCCACGCTGGCCCTTGCCCAGCTGGCAGCGCCGGTGCCCCCCGAAATCGCTGCTCGCAATTACCTGCTGTTTGACGTGACCACCGGCCAGGTGCTGGCCGCCAAGGACCCGGAGGCGCAGATCGAGCCGGCATCGCTCACCAAGCTGATGACCGCCTATGTGGTGTTTGACGCGCTGCGCGCCAAGAAAATCAACCTCGAGCAAACCTTGCCGGTGAGCGAACGCGCCTGGAAGATGCCCGGCTCGCGCATGTTCATTGACCCCAAGATGCAGGTGAAGGTAGACGATCTGCTGCACGGCATGATTGTGCAATCGGGCAATGACGCCACCATGGCGCTGGCCGAAGGCGTGGGCGGCACGGCCGAGAACTTTGTGCGCCTGATGAACGAGCAGGCCAAAGCCCTGGGCATGGCCAAGACCGGCTACAAAAACCCGGAGGGCCTGACCGAGGCCGGCCACACCACCACGGCCAAGGACCTGAGCATTCTGGCCAACCGCCTGATGAAGGACTTCCCGGAGTACATGCACTACTACTCCACCAAGCAGTGGTTCTACCCCGGCACGCCCAAGTCCAACGGCACCAATCGTAATACTTTGTTGTTCCGCGACCCGACCGTCGACGGCCTCAAGACCGGCCACACCAATGCCGCCGGTTACTGCCTGGTGGCCACGGCCAAGCGCCAGGTGCCCAATGCCGGCGAGCGCCGCCTGATCTCGATCCTGCTGGGTGCTGCCAGCGACAAGGACCGCGCCAACGAAAGCCAGAAGCTGCTGAACTGGGGCTACACGGCGTTCGACACCGTCAAGCTGTTTGACGGCGGCCAGGCCGTGGCAACGCCCAAGGCCTGGAAGGGCGCGCAAGACACGGTCAAGATGGGCAGCCCCACGCCTATCGTCATCAACGTGCCCGCCGGCACGGGCGGCAAGGTGGAAACCCAGGTGGTGAGCCAGGAGCCGCTGGTGGCGCCGTTCACCAAGGGCCAGAAGCTGGGCACGCTGAAGGTGATGGCCGGCGGCCAGCAAGTGGCCGAAGTGCCGCTGGTGGCGCTGGAAGATGTGGGCGAAGCCGGTATCTTCGGCCGCGCCTGGGATGCCATCCGCCTGTGGATCAAGTAAACCACGGGCTTGCGCAGACCGGCTGCTGAGGGCTGCTTTGGCGCACTGCCCCCGGCTTTTGGGGCGGCGCTGAGCAGTTCGGCAGCCCATTTCGCCCTTCGCAAAGCGTGCTTCAGGCACGCTTTGTGGTTTCCGGGGTTAGAAAAAACAGGAGCAGTCAGCGCGCGTCAGTCAAGGCGCTGGCGCCCAAAATGCCAATCGGGGCGAGGCAGGTGCTGCGGGTTCTCCCGTAAAAATTTGCTGGATTTCGGGCAAGGTGATACAGTAGAGGGCTTTTCGGAATTTCCGAAGGGATTCACGTTTGCGCTTTTTCAATAAAGCAAATCACGGTAATTTCACGTTTAGGGACGTTTATTAATGCCAACCATTAACCAACTCGTGCGTCAGGGCCGCACGGTCGAAGTTGTTAAATCCAAGAGCCCTGCTATGGAAAACTGCCCACAGCGCCGTGGCGTGTGCACCCGTGTGTACACCACGACGCCTAAGAAGCCTAACTCGGCTTTGCGTAAGGTGGCCAAG